>JBDSSV010000245.1:0-4160 GCA_039928535.1 Burkholderiales bacterium | reverse complement strand
CCTGAGCTTGTCGAAGGGTATAGAAGCACGAACACAGCGTCTACTAGGGAAAACCGTTCACCCTTCTATACATCAGGGCGAACGGTTCAAATCCGGAGTCGCAGCGCGGAGAAAGAGGAGCAACCGTTGGGACAAGATAAGCTGCAGCGTACCGAACTTGGCGTCGCCATCATAGGCGCGGGCCGCATAGGCGCGTTGCGCGGCCAGCTCGTGGCCAGCCACCCGGCGGTGCGCTTTCTGGCGTTTGCGGATGCGGATGCAGCACGTGCGCGCGCCGTGGCGGATAAATGCGGCGCGCAACTCGCAGCCTCGGACAATCTTGCAATCATTTCGCATGCCTCGGTCAATACCGTAATAGTCTCCACCGGCGAGCACGAGCACGTCGAGCCGGTGCTGCAGGCCCTCGAGCTCGGCAAGAACGTGCTCGTCGAAAAACCGATTGCGCTGAGCCTGGCGGACGCGGACCGCATACTGAAAGCACTCGCGGCGAGCAAAGGCAGCCTGCGTGTCGGCTATAGCCGGCGATTCAAGCGCTGCTACCTGCTCGCGAAAGAGCAAATCGTGCAGGGCAGGCTTGGCGCTGTCGAAGGCATCTCCGCGCGCATTTACAACTCTCGCGCGCAGGTGTTTCAGATGCTGGAGCGCAATCCCGGCGCGACGCCGATTGTGGATTCGCTCACTTACTACGTCGATATGCTCGGCTGGTTTCTCGACAAGAACCCGGTGGTCGAAGTATGGGCGCGCGGTAAGACCGGCATCATCCGCGACGCCGGCCACGACTGCGACGATGTCACTTACGCGGTGTTGACGCTGGCCGATGGCGCGCTCGTCAATCTGGCGGTGAGTTTCGCGTTGCCGGCCAAATATCCGTCACTCGGTTACAGTGGCCGCATGGAGATCATCGGCAGCGAGGGGATCCACCTGATCGACGACGACCATCTCGACCAGTTGCTGTATACCAACCGCGGCATCCCGCATATCTATGTGCCCGACCACAACGTGAACATGGCGTTTTTGTCGAGCTCGGCGCCGGGCGACTGGGTGGCGGGGGATTTCTGGGGACCGCTCGCGAACGAGACGCGTAGCTGGCTCGATCATCTCGCGACCGGCCGCGCGTGCGCGCTGACGACGGCGCCCGAAGCGCGCGACAATCTCGAGATTACGCTGGCGATTGAAGAGGCCGTCAAATCGGGCAAGACCGTACGGCTGCCGTCAAGAAAATAACATGCGAGGAAAAAAGCGAATGAAAGCTCATGCCTTTATCGTAACGTGCGCATTGGTGATGGTGACGGCTGCTTCGCATCTGTGCGCGCAGGCGTATCCGTCCAGGCCGGTGCGTTTCATATTGCCGTTCCCGGCGGGCGGCCCGACCGACATCCTCGGCCGCATCATTGGGCAGAAACTCGCGGCGCAGCTCGCGCAACCCGTGGTGCCCGAAAATCGTCCCGGCGCCGGCGGCAATGTTGGTACCGAGTACGGCGCGAAGCAGCCGGCGGACGGCTATACGATAGTGCTCGCGTCGCCGTCGCTGTCGATCAGCCCCAGCCTCTATAAGAAGCTCGGCTACGATCCCGTCAAGGATTTTTCGACCATCTCTATGGTTGCCCACATTCCGAACGTGCTGCTCGTGCATCCGTCCGTGCCTGCGAAAACGCTCATGGACCTCGTGCGGCTCGCCAAGGCGAATCCCGGGAAGCTCAATTTCGGCTCGGGCGGGCTGGGCACTTCCAACCACCTGGGCAGCGAACTGTTCAAGAGCCTTGCCGGTGTCAACATCGTGCACATTCCGTACAAGGGCTCGAACGAGGCGATGGTCGGCATGATGGGCGGCCACGTCGACATGGTGGTGATCGGCGTGCCGCCGACATTGCCGCATATCAAGGCGGGACGCGTAAGACCGCTGGCGGTATTGGCGCCGGAGCGCATGCCCTACCTGCCGAACGTGCCGACCGCGAAGGAAGCGGGGATTCCCAATTTCGAAGTTACGACCTGGTATGTGCTGGTAGTTCCGGCGGGCACGCCGCGCGAAATTGTTACGCGGCTGAACGCGGAATGGGTCAAGCTCGCGGAGATGCCGGACACGCGCGAACGCATGCAGACCGCGGGCTTCGAACCGATGTCGAGCACGCCCGAGCAGGCCGCCGAGTTCGTGAAAACGGAGATTGTGCGCTGGGCCAAGGTGATCAGGGACGCGAACGTCAAGACCGAGTAGGGAGTTGGCAGATCGCAGTGCGCAGTTCGCAGTCAGCATCCAGGAGGAGAGCATGAAAACAAGGATGAAGGCAAAGGGCGGAAAGATGAAAGAAAAACCGGTAAGAGCACGCCAATGGTTTGTCTTTTTCGTCCTTTGTGCAATCACCGGGATCACGATTTCGCTTAGTAACATGCGCGCGTTCGCGCAAGACTTCCCGGCAAAACCCATCCGTATCCTCGTGCCGTTCGCGCCGGGCGGCCCCACCGATGTGGTCGGCCGCCTGCTTGCCCAGAAACTCACGGAGGCATGGGGACAGCAGGTGATCATCGACAATCGCGGCGGCGCGGGCGGCAATATCGGGATGGGCATTGGGGCGCATTCGAATCCCGATGGCTACACCTGGCTGATGGTGAGCTCGAGTTTCGTCGTCAATCCGTCGCTCTACTCGAAGATTCCGTACGATCCGTACCGCGACGTGATACCGGTGTCCAATCTGGCGGCTTCACCGCATGCGTTTTTTCTGCCGACATCGTCGCCGGTCAAGTCAATCGCGGATCTCATCGCGCTCGCGAAGTCGCAGCCCGGCAAGCTCAGCATCGCAACGCCGGGGATCGGCACCACGCCCGATTTGTCCGCGCGCCTTTTCACGCAGACAGCGTCGCTCGATATCGTTCCCATCCCGTATGGTGGCGGCGGCCTTTCCCTGGCAGCGGTGCTGGGCAGCCAAGTCACACTGGGTTGTCAGGCAATTCCACCCGTCACACCGCATATCAAGGGCGGCCGGCTGCGCGCGATCGGACTCACCGCATCGAAGCGCGCCGACGTGTTGCCGGACGTGCCGACCCTGGCCGAGCTCGGGTATGCCGGGCAGGAAGCGGATACCATGCAGGGCCTGCTCGTGCCTGCCGGCACGCCGAAGGCCATCGTCAGAAAAATTTCGAGTGAAGTGCGACGTATACTCGCGATGCCCGACATCAGGCAACGCGTGACCGACCTGGGCTTCGATGTCATCGCGAGCACGCCGGAGCAGTTCGCGGTGCAGGTGAAGTTTGAGATCGAGCGCTGGGGAAAAGTCATCAAAGATGCGGGAATCAAGGCGGAGTGAAGTCCTGAGGCTTGAGGAGTGAGGCGTGAGGATTACGGCAATTCGGGAAGTGGCAGTACCGATCAATTCAACGATACGCAACGCGGTTTTCGATTTCAGCGAGATGACGACGTCGGTCGTCGCCGTGATTACCGACGTGATGCGCAATGGCAAGCCGGTCACGGGTTTTGCGTTCAATTCGACCGGGCGCTATGCGTGCGGCGCGCAGATGCGCGACCGGCTGATTCCGCGCATCATGAAAGCACCGCCGGATTCCTTGCTTAATGCGGCGGGTGACAATCTCGATCCCGAGAAGATACTCGCGTGCATGATGCAACGCGAGAAGCCTGGCGGCCATACCGAGCGATCCGTCGCTATCGGGACTATCGAAGTCGCGTGCTGGGACGCCGTTGCGAAGATTGCCGACAAGCCGCTGCATGCAGTGCTCGCCGAAAAGTACAGCGGCGGCAAGGTGCCGGACAAAGTGCCGTGCTACGTCGGCGGCGGCTGGTACGCGCCCGGCAAAGGCATCAGGGAATTGCAGGACGAAATCCGCATGCGGCTCGACGAGGGCTATACGACCATGAAGATCAAGGTCGGCGGCATGTCGATTCCGGAAGACGTGCAAAGGGTGGAGGCAGGGATCAAGATTGTCGGCGCCAGCGACCGTCTCGCTGTCGATGCGAATGCGGGATTCAACCGAGCGCGCGCCTTGCAATATGCGCAGGCACTGAAGCCGCTGAAGCTGCGCTGGTTCGAGGAGCCGACCGACCCGCTCGATTACGCGCTGCTGGCGGATGTCGCATCCATTTACGATTCACCGATAGGCACCGGCGAGAACCTGTTCTCGACCCAGGACATCGAGAACCTCGTGCGCTTCGG
>JBDSSV010000244.1:0-5886 GCA_039928535.1 Burkholderiales bacterium | reverse complement strand
TGCCCACGTCAGCCCATCAGCCAACAACAAAATCAGACGAGCATGTCGAGCCG
Organism: Burkholderiales bacterium; assembly: GCA_039928535.1. Taxonomy (GTDB): domain Bacteria; phylum Pseudomonadota; class Gammaproteobacteria; order Burkholderiales; family SG8-41; genus PALSA-1004. The sequence continues at coordinate 5,833 of JBDSSV010000244.1, read as the reverse complement.
AATCGGCTCGACCATTTCGGGCTCCCGCTTGCCGCTGAAGTTCCATTCGTTCGCTCTTGGTCAGTTTCATCATGTCCTCCGCAGGCATAATGATACTACCTCTTTAAGTGTTACAGTCCACTAGTGGCGCGGCTGCAATGAACGCGCCATTAGCGCGCCGCACCGGTTTCGACCAGTTCGAAAATATGCCAGTCGCCGCGCACCGGCGTGCAGGAAGACATTTCGTCGCTGCAACGCGCCTGGTCCATATAGCCGGAATTGCTTTCCAGGCGCACCGCACGCCCGAGCGCCGGCGCATACCATTCGGTTTCCGTGATCGCGGTTTCGGCCTTCGAGCCGTCAAAGTCGCCGGCGTAGATTCGCCGCCTGATCTTGATAGTATCGAATGTACCCGCCGGCACCGTGATGCGCTCGGCGCCCAGAACTTCGCCGTCGACGCGCACGCTGACGCGTTGGTGGGTCGCCGTATTGGTCGCGCCGACGCGCGTTGACCACGACTTGCCGCTGTCGAGCGGGAAATCATAAGCCGGGTATGGCTGGGCGAATTCGTAATCCACGTACTGGTCGTGGTTGATCAGCGGATGCCGGATCCACCCGCCCCTGGCGGCATAGACCTCGGTGCGCGAACTACCGAGCGCTGCATTGTCGGTGGTGACGGCGACGGCGACGCGATCGGTGTCTGCCCGATCTACGCGGTAATCAAGCTTGCCGCGTACTTCACGGTTGTAGCCGTTCAGGACGCGATAGGCCCAGTAGTCGCCGGTGACCGGCGCCGCCGCATCCGCCACACCCGCGACGATCAGCGCTGCCAGCCCCGCCGTGACGATAACGCAATGCATTTGCCTGCACGAAATTCTGGCCAGCGTGTTGACAGTCATTGCAGTCCTTCCCGAGTCATTAGGCACCTAGCTCGCCGGTTGGCGGGATTTGCTATTATGCCCGCCACCTGCATGCACGTGCTAACACCGTAGCGATGAAATTATTCCTGACTTTTGCGCTGGCCAAGGCCGTTTTTGCTATTTCAACAAGGAGCAATCAATGAAGCACACGGAACAACGTAAACGCCTGCGCGCCGTACTCGCCGGAGCGCAATGCCTGTCGCCGGCCAGCGTATTCGATGCGCTGTCGGCTCGCGTTGCCGAAGCAGTCGGCTACAAGATCGGCATGCTCGCCGGCTCGACGTCTTCCAGCACGACGCTTGCCGCGCCCGATCTCATCGTGCTTACGCTTACGGAATTCGCCGACCAGGTGCGCCGCATCATGCGCGGGTGCGACTTGAGCCTGATCGTCGACGCCGACCATGGTTACGGCAATGCATTGAACGCCATGCGCACGGTGCAGGAACTCGAGCACGCCGGTGTTTCCGCACTGAGTCTGGAAGACACCGTATTGCCGACGCCTTTCGGCAACACCAAGGAGACCCTGACGTCCATCGAGGAAGGGGCCGGCAAACTGCGCGCGGCCGTCGCGGCGCGCGACGATGCCTCCATGATCATCGCCGGCCGCACCTCCGCGCTGAAAATCGAAGGCCTCGACGGCTGCCTCGCGCGCATCAAGGCCTATGAAAAAACGGGCGTCGATGCGATCTTCATCGTCGGCCTGGAGAAACTCGAGCAACTCGACGCCATCCACGCCGCGGTCAAATTGCCCATCATCATCGGCTCCGCGCCCGTCTCGCTCAAACGCGAGGACCTTGCGGCGCGCGGCGCCCGCATCGTACTGCAGGGACACATGCCGGTCGCGGCGGCAGTCAAGGCGCTGCACGACTGCTATGCACACCTCTACAATGGCGGCGCGCCGGCGGACCTCAAGGCGACGATCGCATCCGCGGAAGAAATGGACAAGGTCACCGCCAACGCTACTTACAAGAAATGGCAGGCCGACTACCTGCGCTGAAAATAGCGCATCGAATTGCGCGCGGGAGCTAACTCCGTCCGAAAGGCGGCCGGCCGCGCCAGTGCTGGATCAGCAGCCACGCGCCCAGCATGCCCCCCAGATGGGCGAAGTGCGCGACGCCCGCATCCGTGCCGGTAACGCCGAAAAAAAGCTCGAGCAGGCCGTAAAGCGTAACGAACAGCCATGCCGGCATCGGAATCGGCGGAATCAGCAGTATCAAAGTGCGCCGCGGAAAATACATGCCGTATGCGAGCAAGAGGCCGAAGACGCCGCCGGAAGCACCGACCGTCGGATAAGGATCGCCGCCGGCGAGCGCCGAAAACAGCAACTGCACCAGCGCCGCACTGACTACGCTCACGAAATACAGATTCAAATAACGCTGCGGACCGAACAGCTTTTCCAAATCGCCGCCGAACATGTAGAGCGCGAACATGTTGAAAAAAAGATGTGTGAGATTGCCGTGCAGGAAGCTGTAAGTGACGAGCTGCCACGGCTGGAACCCCAAACTGCCGCCGGCGAGCGTCATGGTGCCCACCGGCCACAGCGCAAGATTCAGGATGAATGCCTCGCCGACCATCTGCGAGATCACGTACATCAGCACGTTGGCGATCAGCAGAGCGCGCGTCACCGTCGGCATCGCGTTTAACACTGCGCATTACCTTTCATCACGTCTTACCTTGCAACATTCGGAGATCAGAGGCCGCATCAATTGTCTTTGCGCGCCAGCCCCAGTTCGGCAAATATCGCCCGCGCCTGATCAAAGTCCGTTTTCAGGAAGCGCGCATAATCGGCGGCATTCAGATAGTCGCTTTCCCAGAGGTTCTGCTCCTGGTCGCGGCGCCATTCGGCGGTTTTCACCAGCTGTCCGAACATGCCGTCCCAATAGGCGACCTGCGCGGCTGCAAGCCTGGGCGGACCGAACACGCCCTGCCAGTTGGCGAGGACTACGTCGGCGCCTTGCTCTTTGAGCGTCGGCACTTTCGCGAGCGCGCCGGCGAGCCGCCGCGCGGATGAAATCCCGAGCAGGCGCAGCTTGCCGCCCTGCACGTGCGGCAGCAGATTGGAGGTCACCGTCGCGATGACATCGACGTGGCCGCCGAGGCCCGCGGTCATCAGTTCGCCGCCCTGGAATACCACCAGCTTCAATTTCTTCGGGTCCATTCCCGCCGCACGCGCGGTCAGCGCGCAGACGAGGTGCAGATAGCTGCCGAGGCTGTTGATGCCGATCGATACCGCCGCGGGATCGGCGCGCAGCCGCTCGGTGAGGTCGCGCGCGGTCTTGAGCGGCGAATCGGCGCGCACCGCGAAAGCGATGTACTGATTGCCGAGTAACGCCAGCGGCGTGTAATCCGTATAAGCGAATTGCGCGGTGCCGATGATGTAATTGGTCAATATCGTCGGCGATGCGATCTGCAGCCAATGCGCGTCGCCGGCGTGCGTCGCGAGATAGGTCCACGCGATGTTGCCGCCGCCGCCCACACGATTGACGACCGTGCTGTTTACGCCGAGCAACGCCTTGGCTTGCGCGATACTCTGGAGCGCGCGCGCGGTGCGGTCCTGCGAACTGCCGGCGGTCAGGCCGACGACGATCTCGACGTTTTTTTCGGGTTTCCAGGCGCCGGTTTGCGCTTGCCCAAGCGATGCGCAGCACAGTATCGCCGCGCCAACGGCGCGCCATGAATGACGCCATGATTTCACGGGTTGTGCCCTCACGCCAGGCTCTGCGCGAGCAAATTCAGCGCCCCCGCCGCGAACGCATGCATGTTGGCGTAGCGATCACTGCTGCCCGTCTCTACCGTGCCTGTACGCTCGCTGCTGCCGGCCACCGCGATACAGGCGAGCCCCGCCGGATTACCGTAGCGGCCGCCGGTCGGCCCGGCCGCGCCGGTTTCGCCCACGCCCCAATCGGCAGCGAACTGCGCGCGGATAATGCGCGCGCGCATGAGCGCGTTCGGCTCGGTCGCCGGGCGCGTGCCGGCAAAACGCTCATCGTCGAAACCCTTGAGCGCGCGCCACGACGCGCGCGAATACAGGACCGTGCCGCCAAAAAAATAGGCCGAAGCGCCGGGGACCGCCAACAGCGCCGCCGCGATCAGTCCGCCGGCGGACGATTCGGCAATCGCCACGGTCTCTTTGCGCATTTTCAACAACGCGGCGACTTTTTCCGCATGAGGCATAAGTTCGCGCATCGGTTTTCCTTTTTTTCCTGGCTCCATTCGACTCCGGGCAAACCCGGCTCGATCCGTGACATAATTCCTCGCTATACACTTATATATTGATTTAATGGAAAGTTGCAATAGCAGGGCCATTGCCCGCCACGACAGGCGCGGACAACAATGACTATAATTTCAGGGGTCAGAGTGGTCGACTGGCACATGATTACGCTGGAACCCGCGGAAATCGCAGCCGGTGCGCTGGAGAATATCCGCGCAGATTTTGCGCGCTTCTTTCTGCTGCACGATCCTGCCGCGGACACCGCCATATTTACGCGGCGCGCGAAATGGGGCAGCTGCGAAGTCTTTTTTTCTCCCGCCTGCGCGATGTACACGGAATTCATTTTCGAGCGACATAAGGCGCGACGCTCGCGGGCCCCCGCATTGCTGGGCACCACGCTGTTCGTCGGCTATCCGGCAGCAGTCAGTTTCCTGCTCGGCAAATCGCGCGATGTCGCTTCGTTTCGGGAAATGCTGAAAAAACCGCAGCTCGAAGCGGCCGTCGGCACGCAGATCGCGTTTCTGCGTCTCAAGCCGGCAATTGAGTTGTAAAGACCGCCGCGCCGCGTGCGGTTACTTGCACCATTGCGCAACTGCTTTGCGCTGTCGCGTCGCTTCGTCGGCGAGTTCCTGTTCGCCAAACAGCACGCGCTCCCCCGTCACCGGGTCGAAACGCGACATGCGCCGCCCTTCCAGCACGGCCTGCAGCTGCGCGCTTCGGCGCAATTGCGCTCGGCTGCTTCGGTCTGCGTCTTGTCCTGCGAGGCTTTGGTTTCCGCCTCCTGACGCTCGAGCATTCGCTTCTTGAACTCGACTTCCTGTATCTCGATCGACTTCGGCGCGGTGGCTGGCGCGGGGCCGGGCTCGTTATCGCTTGCGGCCGCCTTGCCGCGCTGGCGTTCCTGCACCGTCCCCGGCGGACAGAACCGCGCATACTCTTTCACGCCGCGCGCATCGATGCATTCGAATATCTGCGCCCAGCCGGCGTTTGCCGCGAGCGCGATGACGCCTCCCGCCAGCAACCGCAATATGGTCGATGCTTTCATCTGTCGAGTACGCGTCCTTGAAATATACCGCGACACAATTGTAGTGGTTTGATGGCGGGGCGCAAGGCAGTTGCATCACGTCAGTCGGGTTTGATCCCGGCGGCTTTGATGATGCGCGAGTTGAGCTGGAATTCGTCGCGCAGGTGTTGCGCGTACTGCTCGGGCGTGCCGCCGATGGTTTCCAGACCCTGCGTGAAAAAGCGCTCTTTGACTTCCGCGTTGCGCACGATGGCGTTCAGCTCGGTGTTGAGCCGCATTACGATAGCGCGTGGCGTTTTGGCCGGCGCGAGCACGCCGGATGCGGTGCTCGCCTCGTAGCCGGGAACACCCGCTTCGATCATCGTCGGATATTCCGGCACCAGCGCCGAGCGTTTTTTCGTGCCGACCGCAATCCCGCGCAGCTTGCCGAGCCGCACCTGCGGCAGCACCGTCGGCAGATTGTCGATCACCATCTGCAACTGGCCGCCGAGCAGGTCGATCAGCGATTGCCCGCCGCCTTTATACGGGATGTGCGTGATCTGCACGTTGGCCAGCGCCTTGAATTGCTCGCCGGCAAGATGCGCGACCGAGCCGTTGCCGGCCGATCCAAAGTTAAGCGAGTTTGGTTTGCTTTGCGCAAGTGCTATCAGCTCCTTGACGGATTTCGCGGGCACCGCCGGATGCACGACCAGCATGAAC
>JBDSSV010000243.1:0-7065 GCA_039928535.1 Burkholderiales bacterium | reverse complement strand
GCCAACGTCCTTCAGGTGCGGGTCTTCCATCAGCGCTTCGAGCGTGTTGTACGGCATCGCCGGCACGTCCGCCTTGTCAAATATCTCTATCCACTCGGCGGTGGTCTTCTGTGCGAGCCCCGCGGCGCGTGCCGCGAAATATTCCGGCACGTGCTTGAAACGCGCCGCCACCGAGCTGAAACGCGCATCGGTCTTGTATTCGGGTTTGCCGATCGCGTCGAATACAGCAAACGCCTGCGCGTTGGTGTTCGCCGATATGCAGATATAGCCGTCCTTCGTCGGCGCCGGGCGCGCCCACGGATCGAAAATGCGCGGGTCGCCGGTGGTGCCGATGGGCGGGTCGAAGGTCTGGTGATACATATGCTCCTCGAGCACATAGCGCGCGATGTTCTCGAACATCGGCACCTCAATCGACTGGCCTTCGCCGGTGCGCTCGCGATGGTACAGCGCCATCAGCACCATTTGCGTGGCGATGAGCCCGGTCGTCTTATCGGCCATCACGATGGGCACGTAGCGTGGCTCGCCGGTCGCGCGGTGGTGCAGCGCGGCGATGCCGGCAGAACCCTGGATGATGGAATCGTAAGCGGGCTTGTTGCGGTACGGGCCGGTCTGCCCGAAGCCGACGATGCCGCAATAGATGATTTTCGGATTGATCGCTTTGACTTCTTCGTACGATAGCTTCAGCCGCGCCATCGCCGAGGGACGCACGTTCCACAGCAGGATATCGGCCTGCGCGAGCAGTTTTTTCAGCGCGCCGTAGGCTTCGGGTTTCTTCAGATCGATCGCGAGCGAGCGCTTGTTGCGGTTGAGATGGAGGAACTTGGGCGACATATTGGGCGAGATCGCGCGACCGGCGAGGTTACGTACGATATCGCCCGTCGGCGGCTCGATCTTGATGATATCGGCGCCGTAGTCGGCGAGCATCAGCGTCACCATCGGCCCGACCACGACCGAAGTCAGGTCGATCACGCGCACGCCGGCGAGAGGTCCGCCGGCCATCAGCGCACCACGCCGGTCATCTGCATGAAATTTTGCGTCACTTTTTGCGTCTCCTGGCGGAAGCTTTTGCGATTGCGGAGGCGTGATTCTATCAATGTTCGCGCCCGCTGAGCGGCGCCCCGCTGCGGATGGCGCTCTAAAGCTTGACGCCAGCGGCCTTGATGACCTGCGCCCACCGCGCAATGTCGCGTTTGAGGAAGACCGTGAACTCTTGCGGCGTATTGCCGACGATCTCGGATCCTTCGCTCGTCAGCTTGTCGCGCACGTCAGTCTGCTGGAGAGCCTTGACGATGGCCGCATTGAGCTTGCCGACGATCGCGGGCGGCGTGCGTCCGGGTGCTGCGACGCCGAACCAGTTCAGCACTTCGAATCCGGTCAATCCCGCCTCCGCGAGCGAGGGCACGTCGGGCAGCGACGCCGCGCGCTTGATGCTCGTGACCGCCAGCATGCGCACGCGCTTGCCGGCAACGAGCGGCTGGATGGTGATTTGCGATGCGAACTGAAACGCGAGCTGTCCGCCGGCGACGTCGATGGCCGCGGGCGCAGCACCCCGGTACGGCACGTGCGCGGCGTTGATGCCGGTGGTCGTGCGGAACAATTCTCCCGACAGATGGCCACCGCTGCCGACGCCGGCCGAGCCGTAAGCAAGCGTTTGCGTCTTGCCCGCCGCGATCAGATCCTTCACGCTGGCGATGCTCGAAGCCGCGGGCACTATCAATACGAGGGGCGCGGAAGTCAGCATGGTGACCGGCGCGAAATCCGCGATCGGATCGTACGGCAGCATCTGCAGGCTCGCGTTGGTCGTGTGCGACGTGTAGATCATGACCAGCGTATAGCCGTCGGGCGCCGCCTTCGCCACGATATCGGTGCCCATGACGCTGCCCGCGCCGGGACGGTTGTCGACGATGACCTGCTGGCCGAAGGCGTTGCTCAATTGCGTCGCCACGATGCGACCGAGCACATCGGAACTCGCACCGGGCGTCGCCGGCACGATCAGGCGTATGGGGCGCGTTGGGTACAGCGCATCCGCGGCCGGCGCTGCGCCGACGGCGGCGAACAATACGAGCGCAAGTATCAGTCCGCGCGCATGCCGGTGTCTTTGACGACCTTGCCCCACTTGACGATCTCCTCTTTGATGTACGCCGCGAAATGTTCGGGCGTGTCGCCGACGGGATCGACGCCCTCGGTCGCGAAACGCTCGAGCAAGGCCGGCGCGCGCAGCACTTTGACGGTCTCGCGGTGCAGCGTCGCGATGATCGCTGGCGGCGTGTGCGCGGGTACGAGCAATCCGAACCATGGGCTGACCACATAACCGGGCACGCCGGACTCTATGACCGTCGGCACGTCCGGCAGCGCAGCCGTGCGCGTTTTGCCGGTAACGCCGATGGCACGCAGGCGGTTGTTCTTGATATTGGCAAGTACGCTGGGTATGCCGGTGAACATTACCTGGACCTGGCCGCCGATAAGATCGATTACGCCGGGCGTGCTGCCTTTGTACGGCACGTGGTTGAGCTTCACGCCCGCCGCGGCATTGAACATTTCCGAGGCGAAGTGGGGCGCGCTGCCGGTGCCACCCGACGCGTAATTGATTTGGCCGGGGCGCGCCTTCGCCAGCGCGATGAGCTCCTTCACCGAATTCGCCGGCACCGACGGGTGCACGACGATCACATACGGACTCGCTATCAGCATCGTCACCGGCGCAAAGTCGCGCACCGGATCGTACGACAGCTTGCGATGCAGGTGCGGGCTCAACGCGAGCGTGCCGGTGCCGCCCATCACGAGCGTATACCCGTCAGGTACGGCGTGCGCGCCCGTCTCGGTGCCGATGATACCGCCCGCGCCGGTGCGGTTGTCGATCACGATCTGCTGGCCGAAGGCGTCCGCCAGTTTCTGCGCGACGGCGCGGCCCGCGGTATCTATGCTGCCGCCGGCGGGGTAGGGCATGATTAGGCGAATCGGTTTGTCGGGATATGCGGCAGCGGCCGGAGCGATCGCGAAAGCGCCCGCCAGTAAATAGATAACTTTGCGCATAAATTTGAGTAGGGCTAGTCGCGCCCCGCGAGCACGACGCCGCGGCAGATCGCTTCGAACTCAGCAAACGTCAGGTAATGCGTAGCGTAATTGCTCGCAACCGCGGCGCGCGCGCGCGACAGGATGCGCTGGAACTGCTCTTCCGAGACTTCCAGTCCGAGATCGCGCACGATGTCGCGCAGGAACACCGGGTCGTCAGTGTGTGCGCTGCTGCGCTCGCGGCCGAACAGTATCTTGCCGCCGATAACATTCTCGAATTCGCGGCCGATGACGCGCGGCGCAATGCCGATGGTCGACTCGGCGTCTGCGCTGCCCTCGAGATGGCCGACGCCTTCTTCCTTGTTCCAGTTTTCACCGACGATGGGCTTCCACGGCGGCAGCTTGATGCCGTAGGCCTTTTGCACGTACAGGCACAGTTCGTAAAGCTGCTCGAGCTTGATGCCGGTCGCGATCCCGTACATCTCGAATAACGCGGCCGCTTCTTCGAGCGCCACGCAGCCGCCGCGATCGCCGATGCCGATGACCGATGCATCTATCCAGTTCGCGCCGCCTTCGACCGCGGCCATCGCATTGGCGGTGGCAACGCCCAGATCGTTGTGATGCTGCACATACACATCGCAGTTGCTGCGGACCGCATCACGTACCCGGCTGATGAAAACCCGCGTCGCGAGCGGCGTGCTGTTGCCGCGGCTGTCGACAACGTACACGCCGTCGGCGCCGGCGTCCGCCATGGCCTTGAAGAACAGGCAGGCGGTAGTGACCGGCGAGCGCATGCTGTCGACCATCCACGGCACCACCCGCACCTGCTGGCGTTTCATATAGGCGACGCTTTCGGTAATCGCGTCGACGACCATTTGCTTGGTCAGATCACCGGCGAAATCGGACAGGGTGTCAGCGTAGTCCCATTTCACGATCGGGCTGATCACTTCGGCGCCGAGATCGATGTGGCGGTCAATCGCGCCGCGCCAGTCGCCTTTCAACGGCGGTTTGACGCCGGGTCCCTTGGCGACAAGTCGCGTGCGTACTCCCATGCGGCGGCAGGCCTTGATCATGTCGCGTTCTTCGCTGAACGTCGCGTGGCTCGGCATGGTGATCTCGCCGACGCCGATGGCATCGAGCCGCTCGATCAGGCCGAGCCGCGTGTTCCAGTTCAACTGGTGGCCGACGCAATCGTCGCCTTCGCTCAGCGTGCAGTCGATGAACTGGATGCGTTTGGGCGCGCCGGCGCGAGCGGCGAGCGATTCGTCGTCCCAATAAGCGGGATTCGCAAGCCACTTGCCTGGCTGGTACCAGGGTTTCTTGTCGTTTGTCGCGATAGGTTTCATTGCCATGTTATTGCTTTCCGTGAAATTCGCGGCGGAGGTCCATCACTTGTCGCAGCGCGCGATGTCCATGATTTCGGTCACGTCGTCGAGCGTTTCGAGTTGTTCGACGAGGGTCAGCATGCGTTGCGCTTTTGCGTCGTCGAGCGTGCGCCGCGCGCAGCCGAAAAATTTCTTCAGCCGCTGCTCGCGCGTCAGTGGCAGGCCGATCCAGCCGGAGAGTTTGTCGACGCGCTTGGACAGTTGCTGACCGTTCTTGAGCCAGACATTGACTATCGTGTGCATCTGGTCGAAATCCGTCGGAATAGAGTCGTCAACAGTGAGAGTCACTTGCGGCAGGAGTGCCGCGACATCCGGCGCGAAACGCCGCTCGTTGGTGAACGAATCGATGGTGATCTCGCCGTCGAGCAGCGCGACCAGCGTTGCGTACTGCACGCTGAACTTGCCGTCGAGGCCGGTTTCGGGTTGCGGGCGGTTCACATAGTCGAAGCGCGGGAAAATGACTTCGACCCGCACGATTTCGTCCGCCTTGATGCTGAATTCCTCGCGCAGCGCGAGCGCGGCGTCGATCGGCCGGTGCGTGAAGTAATTGCTCGGGTGCTTCTTGAAGCCGACGCCGGGCTTTACCATGCGCAGGGGTGCGGCGAATCCCTCGGTGAGCAATTCGGGTTTCGCATCGCCGTGGAAAAACGTGTCGAAGAAACCTTTCGGCCCGAACACGTCAGCGCTCGCCGTCCAGCCCATCTTGGCGAGGACGCCGCATTCGACGCCCATGCGCGCGGCGTGGCCGGAGTGCGACGACTTCGTCATGGTGCCGGTGTTGATCGAGATGCTGCCCGCGCGCGAGCCCGCGAGCCCGAACGCCATCAGCGTCTGCTGCTGGTCAAGGTCGAGCAGTTTCGCCGCCGCGGTCACCGCGCCGAACATGCCCGTGGTGCCCGGCTTGTGAAAGCCCTGGCCGGTAATCAAGCCGGTTGCGGCGAGGCGTAAACGACCCTGCACTTCGAATGCGGCGGCGATCGCGGTGATTATTTTCTTGCCGGACAATTTGTAGTGCTCGGCAATCGCCAGTATCGCCGGCAGCGTCGGCGACGTCGGGTGATTGAGCGGATACCAGGTATTGTCGAAATCGAGCGCGTGCGCCATGGTGCCGTTCGCGTACGCGGCGTTGAGCATCGACGTCTTGAAGCCGCCGGCGAGTACGGTCGACTGCGGTGCGCCGCCCATTTCGCGCACATAGGCGATCGAGATGCGGCCGACACCCAGCGGCTCGTCCGCGCCCGCGAGCATGACCGCGAAACCGTCCAGCGTCACCGCTTTGGCCATGTCGATGGCTTCCGGCGGCAGCGATGCGTAATCGAGCGCGAGAATTTTCTCGACAAGCGCCGCGGTGATGGTTGCCTGTGCCATCGTCTTCAGTCCGACTTTGTCCCGGAATCTTTTATCGCCTTGCCCCACTTGGCGATTTCGGATTTCATGAACGCGGCGAATTGCGCGCGCGTATCGCCCACGGGCGTGAACGCGAGTGTCGCGAGTCTTTCCTGCACATCCGGCGCGTTGATGATTTTCACCATCTCGGCGTTCAGTTTATCGAGTATCGCGTTCGGTGTTTTCGCAGGGGCCGCGATGCCGATCCATCCCACGGCTTCGAATCCCGGATACCCGGACTCGGCGATGGTCGGCAGCTCGGGCAGAAACTGCGAGCGCTTGAGTGTCGCGATGCCGAGCCCGCGCAGTCGGCCCGACTTGATGTGCGGCAGCGTCGCCGGTATCGCGTCGAACATGACGGGGACTTGGCCACCGATCAACGCCGTATGCGCTTCGGCGCTGCCTTTGAACGGCACATGATTGATTTTGATATCGGCGGCAGCGCGAAACATTTCCATCGACAGATGGCTCGTCGAGCCGTTGCCGAGTGAGGCGAAATTGATCTGGCCCGGCTTGTCCTTCGCCGCAGCGACGAAGTCCTTGACGGATTTGAACGCGCTGGCCGGATTCGCCACCAGCGTCTGCGGCGTCAGGCCGAGATTCGAAATTGGCGCGAAATCCCGCAGCACGTTGTAGCTCGTGTTTGGATACAGCGTCGGGTTGATGCCGAACGCGGATGACACCGCCATCGTCAGCGTGTAGCCGTCCGGCGGCGCCTTGGCGCCGATCTCGGTGCCGACCACACCGCCCGCGCCGGGACGGTTGTCGACGACGACCTGCTGGTTCCAGTCCTGCCCGATTTTCTGCGCGACGATGCGCGCGAGGATGTCGGTTGACGATCCAGCGGTGAACTGCGCGATGATGCGGATCGGTTTCACTGGATAGTCCTGCGCGTGGAGTGCGGCGACGGGCCCGCAGAGCGCGGCGAGCAGCAGCCCGCGCGTGGCGAATGGAATGGTTTTCATCGGATTGCCTCGAGTGGAGTGAAAGTTATGCGTCGCGCTTAAGCCGGAAATCGAAGTCGATGCGATAAAACGGCGGCTGCAGTTTTCTCTCCAGACCGCGCGTGTCGTCGGCCGTGCCGTTTTTTTTCATTTCGAGCACCAGGCCTTTGCGTACGCCGAACACCGCGTCCTGCTCGAGGTATTCGTCGTCGGCGCAGAAAAGCTCGGTGGTCAGCGGCCGGTGGCCGGCGGCACTTACGATGAAATGAAAATGCGCGGGGCGCCACGCATGGCGGCCGCCCGTGCGCAGCAGGTCGCCGACCGGGCCGTCGTAGGGCACG
>JBDSSV010000242.1:0-6254 GCA_039928535.1 Burkholderiales bacterium | reverse complement strand
TGACGTCGAGCCTCCACGGAAAATCGCGCGGCATCGGCGTCGAACGTCCGAAGCCGCGCATGTCGGGGCGCACCACGCGGTAGCGCCGCGCAAGGTGCGTCACCCAACCGTACCAGGCGAGACCGCTCTCGCAGTTGCCGTGCAGCAGCAGGATGGTTGCGGGTTGCGTCCACGGGTCGGTGAAATCGTCGACTTCGAAGTGCATATCCAGACCGGGGCTTTTCAGTATGGGCATGGTAATGAATCAACTCTTGATTTCGGCCGCGAGCGCGCTTTTCAGCACGCGAATATAGTTTCCGCCGAGCATCATGTCCAGGTCCGCGCTGCTCACGCCGCGGCTGGTCATTACCTCCGCGAGCTCGAAGTATTCGCGGTAAGTCGGCACGACCATGCGGCTCATGCCGTTCATGTCGGTGCCGACGCCGACGTGCGCGGGGCTCAAATTGTCGGCGAGATCAATTAGCGCATCAGCATAACGCTCGAGCGTAGGAAACGAGCCGCCGTTGGCCCAGATGCCGACGACGCCGCCCTTCTGCGCGATCTTGCGCGCGACCGGCAGATGGATGGCGCGCGCGGCGGTCACGCGCTGGCTGAAGTGGGGCGCGCCGCTGCTGGCCTGGCCGTGAGAATAGATGATCGGCTGCGTGGACAGGTCGAGCGTCTGTTCGATCAGTGCGGAAGTGCCGTGGGCGACATCGACCAGAATGCCGAGGCGGTTGCACCCCGTGACCACGTCGCGGCCAAAGGTGGAGAGGCCGTCGTAGCGCGGCGCCTCGGTGGAGATATCACCGATCTCGGACAGGCGGAAGTGCACGAGTTGCAGATGGATGAGGCCGTCCTTGCGCGCGGCGTCCAGCGCCTGCAGATTGCCTTCGAGGAAATCGCCGCCTTCGGCGGCGATCACCGCGGCGGGCAAGCGTTTTGCCAGCACGTGCTCCAGCGTCGCGGCCGATACGATTTCGGTCAGGCCTTCGCGTTGTATCGTCTCGTGCAGCCGCGCGAGCCGGGTTTCGAAGTTCGCGGCGAGCTCGCCGGGCAGCGCGGCGCGCGCCACCGAGATTCGTCCCTTAACGTTGTGCGTCACGGGCCGGTCGGTGGCGATACAGCGCGCGACAATCAGGATCCCGTTGTCGCTCATCAATGCTCGCATGTTGTCGATACGCCGCCCGACGCCGGCGTGACTGTGCATGTCGGCGAACCGCAGCAGGCGGTCCTGGCCGTATGCGGGCCACGGGGCGAGCGCCGCCGCTACCGCGCTGGCAAGAAAGCGCCTGCGGTTCATTGTTGACACGTCACGCAAGGGTGGAACATAGGGGCCGATAATACCGTCGAAGCGGATAGCGCGTCAGACGTCCGGAATTGCGGTAACGGGATAAAATAAGCGCATCGCGTCATTTAACCGTGCACAAGAGGTGAACGCCATGATCGAAGTCCTCGAAAGACCCGCTGCCGGTCCCGTCATCCGCCTGCATGAAGCGGACAACGTCGTTATCGCGCGCTCGAATGTCGAAATCGGCACCAAGCTCGGCGACGGGCTGACCTGCCGCAGCCAGGTGCCCTCCGGCCACAAGATCGCAACGCGCGCGATCAAGAAAGGCGAGCCCATCCTCAAGTACAACGTGACGATAGGGTTTGCCGCGGCGGACATCGCGCCAGGCACGTTCGTGCATTCGCACAACATGGAATTCCGCGAATTCGACCGCGATTATGCGTATGCGCAGGACTATCGCGCCGTGCAGATGATTCCCGAAAGCGAGCGCGCGACGTTCATGGGTATAGTGCGCGCCAATGGCCAGATCGCGACGCGTAATTTCATCGGCGTGCTGTCGACGGTGAATTGCTCGGCGACGGTCGTGCACAAGGTCGCCGAATACTTTACACCCGAGCGCCTCGCGGAATATCCGAACATCGACGGTGTCGTTGCGTTCGCGCACGCGACCGGCTGCGGCATGGAAATGACCGGCGAGCCGATGGATCTTCTGCGGCGCACGATGGCGGGCTATGCGCTGCACGCGAATCTTGCGTCGGCCCTCGTCATCGGCCTGGGCTGCGAGCGCAACCAGGTCAGCAAATTATTCAAGGAGCAGGGGCTCGAAGCGAATTCGCGCCTGCGCTCGTTCGTGATGCAGGACGAAGGCGGCACGACGAAGACGATAGCGGCCGGCATCGCGGCGGTGAAAGAAATGCTGCCGGAAGCCAACCGCGTCACGCGCACCCGAGTTTCCGCGAGCCACATCATGGTCGGCCTGCAATGCGGTGGCTCGGACGGTTTCTCCTCGATCACCGCCAACCCCGCACTGGGCGCCGCGATGGACATACTCGTGCGGCACGGTGGCACCGCAATTTTGTCGGAGACGCCCGAAATTTACGGCGTCGAGCACACGTTGACGCGCCGCGCGCGGTCAGTCGAAGTCGGCGAGAAGCTGATCGAGCGCATACGCTGGTGGAAAGACGAGTACACGGTGGGGCGCGACACGCAGATCAACGGCAACGTGAGTCCGGGTAATCAGACCGGCGGGCTCGCGAATATTTTTGAGAAGTCGCTCGGCTCATCGATGAAAGGCGGCACCGGCCCGCTGATGGAAGTCTACCGCTACGCCGAACCCGTCAAGCAGCACGGCCTCGTATTCATGGACACGCCGGGCTTTGATCCGTGCTCGGCGACGGGCCAGATCGCGGGCGGCGCCAACGTCATCATGTTCACCACCGGGCGCGGCTCGATGTTCGGCGCGAAACCCGTGCCCTCAATCAAGCTCGCCACGAATACGCCGATGTACAACCGGTTGAAGGACGATATGGACATCAACTGCGGCGGCGTGCTCGACGGCAGCTGCACCCTGCAGCAGATGGGCCAGGAAATTTTCGAGGAACTGCTGCGTACCGTGTCGGGCGAGAAAACCAAGAGCGAAATTCTCGGCCTCGGCGATCACGAATTCGTGCCGTGGAATATCGGGGTGACGGGCTGACGCCGCGGTCAACACCGCGTGGCCTTGAACCCGCGCACGTACCGCCGCCGGACTACGGCGCGGCCAGTATCTTAAAAATTGCCTTGCCGTTGGGATTCAGCGCGCATATCGCCGACGGCCGGCGCATATTGATCACCGGCGGGTTTGAATTGACGAGTTGCAGTTCGAACGTGCAGCCGGCGGGCGCTACCCACTTGATCGTCGAGCCTTCGAGCAGCGTGATGGTCGGCGCGTCCGTGACGGCCTTACCGTCGGTGTAGCGGCTGAACGTCATCCATACCGCGTGCACGCTGGACATGCCGTTAAGCGTCAAGGTCGTGCTACCGCCGTCCGGCGCCAGCGGCCACTCCGCGTCGTCGTAATAAAAATTCTGCGCGGGCAGCCGTTTGCCCGTTTGCGCGCCGGCGACGCCGCCGAGCAGGCAGCTCATTCCCAACGCGATGGCAACATAGGTGGATATTTTCATGGATGATCCTTTCGTAAATCAGGGTGGTCGCGTGATGTGGCAGCCGATCTCGGTGCAGTATAAAGCGAATTTTGCCGCTCGCGTCGGCCGCGCGCCGTGGGCGGAAGCTATAATCGCCGACGCCTTGCTGGCCTTCCTGAAAAGTAGCGATTGCTGATTCAATTGATGGCACTCTGACATGACGCGCTACTGCGCATTGATACCCGGCGCGTCCGGCGTCGTCGGCCGCGGGCTTGCTCGTTACCTGTCCGCGCAAAAAGACTGGGAAGTGATCGGCGTTGCTCGCCGTGCGCCGCCGCAGCCGCTGCCGCATGCAATGATCGCCGCCGACCTTGGCGATGCTGCGGCATGCCGCGCCAGTCTCGGCGGCCTCGGCAAAGTCACGCACATTTTTTATTGCGCGCGCGCGAGCCACGCCGCATCGGCCAAAGAGCCGATCGATCTCAACCTCGCGATGCTGCGCAACCTGCTCGACGCGATCGAGCCCGCGGCGCGCGGCCTGCGCCATGTGCATCTCTTGCAGGGCAGCAAATACTACGGCTCCGATCTCGGGCCGTATCGGACGCCGGCGAAGGAATCCGCCCCGCGCATCGCTGAAAACAACTGGTACTACGCGCAGCAGGATTTCATCGCTGAGCGCAGCCGCGGCAAAGCCTGGCACTGGAGCGCGAGCCGCCCGCACGCGATCTGCGATAGCGAGCCGGACATCGCGCGCAGTCTGCCCAAGGTCATTGCCGTTTACGCGGCAATCGCTAAGGAACTGGGCGAGCCCCTTTATTTTCCCGGCACGCCGGAGAATTTCCACGCACTGTATCAATGCGTCGATGCGACGCTGCTGGCGCAGGCCATCGTCTGGATGGCGACGAAAGAGTCATGCGCCAACCAGGCGTTCAACGTCAACAATGGCGACTTCATCCGCTGGGAGAATTTGTGGCCGCGCTTTGCCGATTTCTTTGGAGCGCCCGCCGGGCCCGTGAAAACGATGAAGCTCGCGCAGACGATGGCCGACAAGGCGCCGGTGTGGGAGCGCATTGTCGCGAAATACGGGCTGAAGCCGGTCGCGTACGCGCAGGCCGCGCTGTGGCCGTACGCCGATTTCGTGTTCGCGCCCGGCTACGACATCATGTCTGATACATTGAAGCTGCGGCAGACCGGATTCAACAATTGCCGGGACACCGAAAAAATGTTTTTCGAACTATTTGAAAAATTGCGCGCGGCGAAAGTTATTCCGTAAGCGCGAGGAGGAGGGTGGGATGGAACTTCGCAATCTGGCGCCGGCCGCCGCGGCCATATTCCTGGCATGCATTTCGGTTAGTGAATCTTCAGCACAGACTTATCCCGACAAAACCATACGCTTGATCGTGCCGTATCCCCCCGGCGGCGGCAACGACACGCTCGCGCGCATTTTCGGCCACAAGCTGACCGAAGCATGGGGCCAGCAGGTCATCGTCGACAACCGGCCCGGTGCGGGCACGACCATAGGCACTGCGCTGGCGGCGCGCGCCAATCCGGATGGCTATACGCTGCTGCTGTCGTCGATCGCCAGCCACGGCGTAAGTCCCAGCCTCTACCGTAATCCTGGCTACGATCCGATCCGGGACTTCGCGCCGATCACACTGCTGGCGGTCGCACCCATGGTGCTCGGCGTGAACCCGTCGCGTCCCATCAATTCAGTGCAGGATCTGATCAAGCTCGCCAGGGCGCGACCCGGCACGCTCAAGTACGCGACTGCGGGCAGCGGCTCGCCGATGCACATGGGGGGCGAGATTTTCAAGGACATCACGGGCGTCGAGATGATCCACGTACCTTACAGCGGCGGCGGACCGGCGTTGATCAGCCTGATCGGCGGCGAAACGGACGTCGCGTTCGATACCGCGGCATCGATATTGCCGCACGTGCGCTCGGGCAAGTTGCGCGCGCTCGCGATTGCGCGGCCGACGCGGCTCACCGAGTATCCGAACATCCCGACCTTCATCGAAGCGGGCCTGCCGGCTTACGAGGCGAATGCGTGGTATTCCATGCACGCACCGGCCGGCACGCCGCGCGCGGTCATCCTCAAAATCAACCGGCAACTGGCGGCGGCGATAAAATTGCCTGACGTGGAGGAGAAACTGCGTCAGCTCGGCAGCGACGGCGTTGGCGACTCGCCCGAGCATTTCGCCGCATTCGTGCGCGCCGAACTCGATAAATACAGCCGGCTGATCAAGAAGGCCGGCATCAAAGTCGAATGACGCTAAGGCGCCCCTAACCGCGCAGTCAGTGTCCGGATATCGGCGCAGCGTTCGATATCGAGTATGAGGTCGCGTATCTCCGTCGCGCGCTCGCGCGACAGCGCTCGTTCCGCATTGCGCAGGAATTTTTCTTCTATTGCCGACGTCGCGAGTGGCTTTTCCACCGAGCCGCTATTTACGTCTTCGCGCGCGGTGTAGCGCCTGCCGTCGGTGGTCGTAATCTCCACGCCGCCCGAGTAGTGCGCCGGAAAATTCGTCTGCGGGTCTATCGCGTACTCCACTTTCTGCGCCAGCGCGCGAATTGCGGGGTCGCCTAGCGTCGCTGCGTCCAGCTCGTCGAGGGTAAAACGCCGGCGCGCGGCCGCGCACGCAGCGGAAAAATAAATGCTGAATTGCGCAGCGGCGATGTTGCACGGCGCGAGTTTTTTGTCGCGCGGCTCGCATACGGTGTCGACTGCCGCCGATGGCACGAAGGCGCGCAGAGTGCGGATATCGCGCGGCTCGAGATTGTGTGTCGTTACGAGTTCGATCGTCGAGTTGATGACCGCGTGATTGAAAAAGCACGAGGGCAGCAGTTTGATCAGGATGCGG
>JBDSSV010000241.1:0-8617 GCA_039928535.1 Burkholderiales bacterium | reverse complement strand
CGCGCCTGCTTATAAAGCCGCGGCACGGTTTCCAGATTGTGGTTCATGACGTCGGGCGGCTCTGCGGCAAGAATGTCGAGCGCGCTGTCGAGGCGACCGCGAAAATCCGGCACCAGCACCTCAATGCGCGTCGCGGGCGAATGCTCACGCACGGCCTTGATGCAAGCTGCGAAATGCGCGGCACCCCCGTCGCGCAGGTCGTCGCGGTCGACGCTGGTGATTACGACGTACTTCAGCTTGAGTGCCGCGATGGTGACCGCGAGATTTTGCGGCTCGTTGGCGTCGGGCGCCTGCGGACGGCCGTGCGCGACGTCGCAGAACGGGCAGCGCCGCGTGCAGAGATCGCCCAATATCATGAACGTCGCGGTGCCTTTGCCGAAGCATTCGCCGATGTTGGGGCACGACGCTTCTTCGCACACCGTGTGCAGATTGTGACTGCGCAGCGTGTCTTTGATTTCCTGGAAGCGGCGGCTGTCGCCCATCCTCACGCGTATCCAGTCAGGCTTCTTGAGGCGCTCGACCGGCACGATTTTGATCGGAGCGCGGCCATAGGCGCGCGCCGTTTTCGCCGCGCCTTTTTGTTTTTCGGTGACGTCGCTCATAGGGAAGTCAATTGCGCCTGCAAACGCGCCAGCAGAAAACCGATCAGCTGGTCGCCCAGTGCATCCGGCGTCTCATTGACACCGAGATCCCGCGTCTGCGTGACCTCGAGGCCGGGATAGCCGCAGGGATCGATCGCGCGAAAAGGCTCCAGGTCCATGTCGGTGTTCAGCGCCAGTCCGTGATAAGAGCAGCCGTTTCTGATGCGCAGCCCGAGTGCCGCGACTTTTGCGTTGCCGGCGTAGACGCCGGGAGCGTCGATACGTCCGGTAGCCGCCACGTTGTACTGCGCGAGCAAGTCTATCACGGCGTTTTCCATGAGCCTAACCAGTGGCCGCACGCTGAGGCCGTAGCGCTTGAGATCGAGCAGCAGGTAAATCACCGGCTGGCCGGGACCGTGAAACGTAATCTGTCCGCCGCGGTCGGTTTTAACGACCGGGATTCCGTTGCCGATGCGCGGCAGGTGCTGCGCGCGCGCGGCGACACCCAGCGTGTAAACCGGGGGGTGCTGGACCAGCCACAATTCGTCCGGCGTGGCCGCGTTGCGGTTAGCGGTAAATTCGCGCATGGCCTGCAACGTCGGCGCGTATTCGGCGAGGCCAAGTCGCTTGATTGCTGGTAAGGCGTGAGGCGATAGGCGTGAGGCGTAGGGCTCCGCGCATAAGCTTTGCATCTTCGCTTCGCCGTTCTGGTTTTCCGCCGCACGCCTCACGGTTTCACAGCACCATCACAACCATCGGGTGGTCGCACAGCTCCTGATACAGCGCATCGAGCTGCTCGCGCGAGGTCGCGTTGATTGTGCAGGTAATGCTCAGGTATTTGCCGTGCTTGCTGGATTTCATTTCGAGCGTTGCGCCGTCAAAATCGGGCGCGTACCGCTGCACGATTTTGAGCACAGTCTGGGCGAAACCCGCGCGCGTGGTGCCCATGATCTTGAGCGGGAACTCGCACGGGTATTCGATCAGCGATGGGTCTTGCCTTTCGGACATACAGATCAGGCGGCGCGGCGCATCACCGTTTGTTTGAAGTCCTGATACAGGCCGTGCATGCGGCGAAATGTCGCGCCAGGCTTGCCTTCGCCGACCGGCTCATCGTCGAGCATGGTGACTGCCAGCACTTCCTTGGTTGACGATGTGACCCAGATTTCTTCTGCCGTCCGCACTTCGTGTTCCGAAATTTCGCGCAATTCGAGCGGCATCTTGTTGGCTTTGGCGATCTCAATCACGACATCGTAAGTGATGCCGGGAAGTATCAGGTGGTTTTTCGGCGGCGCCAGCAGCACGCCGTTACGCACGATAAACACGTTGCTCGCTGAGGCTTCGGTCAAATAGCCGTCGCGGAACATCACGACTTCAGCCGCACCTGCGTCGACCGCCATCTGCTTCAGGAGACAGTTGCCGAGCAACGACACCGATTTGAGATCGCATTTCAACCAGCGGTAATCGGTGGCGGTAATGCATGGGACGCCTTTTTCGACCTGGTCGCGCGGCGGCGTCACCAGCGGATTGCTCATCATGAAGACCGTCTGTTTCACGTTGGCCGGAAATTCGTGCGCGCGCTTGGCGGCGCCGCGCGTAACCTGATAATAGATCGACTGGTCTTCTCCCTCGTTGCGCTCGATGAGCTCGTGAGTGAGCTGCGTCCATTCCGCATCCGTAAGTGGATTGGCGAGGCGTATGCCGTCCAGACTGTTCTGCAGCCGCTTCAGATGCTCGGCAAGCCGGAACGGATGGCGCGAGTAGGCGGGCACCACTTCGTAGACGCCGTCGCCGAAAATAAATCCGCGGTCGAGCACCGGCAGCCGCGCTTCTTCAAGCGGCATGAACTCGCCGTTCAGATAAACGATGTCAGTGGTCATGTGCGCCTCACTTAAACAGAAGTCTGATCGAATCCCAGCCGCGCCCGAGAATGCCCGCTAATCCTACGTCTTCAAGCGCCATCACCGGGAGTTCAGCGTAAGGCTTGCCCTCGAGGGTCAGCTTGATCACGCCGATTTTCTGGCCGGCGGCGACCGGCGCCAGCAGCGGCTGGCGGCTTTCGAGGTTCGCTTTCAACTTGTCGGCCTGGCCCTTGGGCAGGCTTACGTACAGGTCGTTGGAAAATCCGGCCTTCACGCGGTTGCTCGAGCCTTTCCAGATCGGCAGGCTCGCGACCGCCTGATTTTTGTCGTACAACTTCACGCTATCATAATACTGAAACCCGTAGTTGAGCAGCTTCTGGCTTTCCGTCGCGCGCGCCGATTCGGACGCGGTGCCGACCACCACCGAGATCAGGCGGCGTTCGCCGCGTTTGGCTGAAGTGATCAGGCAGTAACCCGCGTTTTCTGTGTAGCCGGTTTTCATGCCGTCGACCGTCGGGTCCGACCACAACAGCCGGTTACTGTTGGCCTGCGTGATGTTGTTGTAGCGGTATTCCTTCATCGCGTACACCGGATGGTATTCGGGAAAATCGCGGATGATGGCAATGGCGAGCAGCGCCAGGTCCTGCGCGGTCGAGTAATGCTGCGCGTTCGGCAGTCCGGTCGAATTCATGAAATTCGAATTCTGCATCGCGAGTTTTTTTGCCTGCGCATTCATCATTTGCACGAAAGCTTCTTCGCTTCCCGCGATCAATTCGGCCAGCGCGATGCATGCGTCGTTGCCCGACTGCACGATCATGCCGCGCATCAGTTCTTGGACGGTCACCGGCCTGCGCGGCTCGATGAACATGCGCGAGCCCTCGGCTTTCCACGCCCGCTCCGAGACCGGCACGGTTTGCGTCAACTGGATCTTGTTATCTTTCAGCGCCTGAAACGTCAGGTACGCGGTCATCAGTTTCGTCAGCGAGGCGGGCTCGACGCGGTCGCCCGGATTCTTGCCGGCGAGCGCCTGCTGGCTGTGGTAATCGAGCAGCAGGAAGGCGCGCGCCCCGATCGGGGGCGCCGGCGGCACAAGCGGATTTGACTGGGCGAACGAAGCGGCGGCGATGCTGCACACCAGTACAGCGAGAAGAGTGCGCATGAATTCCGGAAAATGCCGATTATAGCAAAGCGTCTTGCGTTGCCCGACGTGGCGCAGCAGATGTTGCGGGGGATCAGCCGCCGTCGCGGTAGTGGCGCACCGCGGCACGCAGCAATTCGAGCTGCGCGCGGAAATTGCTGCAGCCGGCGCATAGCAATAAATGCAGCCGCACGCTCCAGCGCTCGGCACGGCCCAGCGGCCGCTCTTGCGCCTGCGACAACAGCATGCTGATTTCTTTACATGTCCGCATGTGAGGTTGATGTCTAGCGCGGTGCGCCGCCGAACCATTTGATTTCAAGGCACTCGCGCAACAGCACGCGCGCCCGATGCAATATCACCCACAGATTGGTCGGCGTTATGGAAAGTTCCTGACAGATTTCTTCCGTCGTCAGTTCCATTACCTCGCGCAGCATGAAGATACGTGCGGTGCGCTCCGGCATCAGCCGCGAGCAGATCTCAAAGATCTCCCAGAATTTGCGATTTTCCAGCGCCTGCTCGGGGTCGCCCCAATTGGCCGGCATCTGCTGCCAGTGACCGTCCTGCTTAAAGAGCGCGTCGACAGCGGCGCTGTCGTCGCCGTCCTCGCCGACCGTCAGCGGCTGCTCGCGCGATTTGCGGCGTATCGCGTCCATGATTTTGTGTTTTAGTATGCCGGTGAGCCAGGTCTTGAGCGATGAATTACCGGCGAAACGCGCACGCCCTTCGAGCGCGGCCAGCAGCGTTTCCTGTACCACGTCCTCCGCCTGATCGGGGTTGCGCAGTTGCAGCAATGCATAGCGCAAGAGGTAAGGCCGGTGCTGTTGCAGGTCCTGATCGACGGGAATGGTCACGAGTGGGGGGACTTGAAATTGCGCGGGAAGCAGCAATCTACGGTTTTTTTTGCCGGCTTACAAGGCGATGCCAAAATGCGCGAACTTACTTGAAATCCCGGCACGCATTCCCATATGAATTGGGCAGGGCGCAGGCCCGAAACCCACAGGAGATTTTTATGGCAAACGTTGCACGTTTCAACACCCTCGACAACGCACTGGACGATTTGGTGCGCGGATTCTTTGTGCGTCCGATGAACTTTGAAGCCGCGCCGACGCCCGCGAAACTACGCGTGGATGTGACGGAAAACACCGCCGGCTACGTCGTGCGCGCCGAGATTCCCGGCGTACGCAAGGAAGACATCAACGTGGCGATCGACGGCAACCAGGTCGAAATCAGCGCCGACGTGAAGAACCAGAAGGAAATCAAGGAAGGTGAAAAAGTGCTGCGCTCCGAGCGCTATTACGGCAAGGTCTACCGCGCGTTCGTGGTCGATAGCGACATCGACGAGGGCGCTACCCAGGCCAGGTATGCGGACGGCGTGCTGGAACTGACGCTCGCGAAAAAAGCGGCGAACCCCGCCCGGCGTATCACCATTCAGTAACGCTGCAGCGGGGAAATAAAAGGCGGCGCATCGCAAGGATGGCCGCCTTTTTTATTGAAGGCGGTCGTGTAGAATAGTCAGCGTTTACTCCAGTGCAAGCGGACCCATGGCTCTGACCGGCACCACCGCCGAATTGAAAGCGCAAATTCTCGCCGAGGCGCTGCCGTACATCCAGCGTTTTCACGGCCGCACGATAGTCGTCAAATACGGCGGCAACGCGATGACAGACGAGAAGCTGAAGCACAGTTTCGCCAGCGATGTCGTGCTGCTGAAACTCGTTGGCATCAACATCGTGATCGTTCACGGCGGCGGTCCGCAGATCAACGAGCAACTCACGAAAATCGGCAAGAAGGGCGAATTCATCCAGGGCATGCGCGTGACCGACGCGGAGACCATGGACGTCGTCGAAATGGTGCTCGGCGGCCAGGTGAATACCGATATCGTCAATCTCATCAACCAGCACGGCGGCCGCGCGGTCGGTCTATCCGGCACCGACGGGCCGCTCATCCGCGCGCGCAAGATGATGATGCCGGGCAAAGATAATCCGAAGGAGATGATCGACATCGGCCGCGTGGGCGAGGTCGAATCGATCGATCCGGAAATCGTGCGCCTGCTCACGGCGCAGAATTTCGTGACGGTGATCGCGCCGGTCGGCGTCGGCAAGGACGGCGAATCGTACAACATCAACGCCGATCTCGTTGCCGGCAAGCTCGCCGAAATACTCAAGGCGGAAAAGCTCGTGGTGCTGACGAATACCCCCGGGGTACTCGATAAGAGCGGCAACCTGCTGACCGGTCTTACCGCGAAGGAAATCGACGAGCTGTTTGCCGACGGCACGATCTCCGGCGGCATGCTGCCCAAAATCGGCTCCGCTCTGGAAGCGGTCAAGAACGGCGTGAACTCGTGCCATATCATCGATGGCCGCGTCGAGCACGCCGTCCTGCTGGAGATCCTGACCAGCGAAGGCGTCGGCACCTTGATCAAGCGGCGCTAGCCGGCGCGCCGAACGGGGCCGCGATGAAATTCAACCGCGTATGGGTGTTCGATCTGGACAACACGCTGCATAACGCAAGCCCGCATATTTTCCCTCACATCAACCGCGCGATGACGGCCTACCTGCAGACGCACCTCGGTCTCGACGAAGCCGGCGCCGGGGAACTGCGCATGCAGTATTGGCAGCGCTACGGCGCGACGTTGATCGGGCTCATGCGCAATCATGCGACGGATCCGAAGCATTTTCTGCGCGCGACCCATGAATCGGCGGAGCTTGGCCGCATGGTCGTACGGGCGCCGGGCCTGCGCGCAACGCTCGCGCATTTGCCGGGCCGCAAGCTTGTGTTTTCGAACGCACCGGTACATTACGCGAATGCGGTGCTCGAAGCACTCGGCATTGCGGACCTGTTCGACGACGTGTTTTCCATTGAGCGCACCGGTTACCGCCCGAAGCCCGACAGCTACGGCTTTCTGAAGCTGTTTCGCCGGCACCGCGTGCGCGCCGCCGCCTGTATCATGGTCGAAGACACGCTGGCGAATCTGCGGACGGCCAAGAAGCTTGGCATGTCCACGATATGGGTGGCGCGGGCCGCACGTTTGCCCGCCTACGTTGATTTCAGCATCAGAAATCTGCTGCAGCTGCCGCGCCTGGCGTGGCAGTTAAACTGAAAGCAGGGGGGGGCGTAATGGGCAAACGCGGAGACCGCAAGCTGCAAATCCTGCAAACGCTCGCACGCATGCTGGAGCAGCCGGCAGCGGAGAAAATAACGACCGCTGCGCTGGCCGCGCATCTCGAGGTTTCCGAAGCCGCGCTCTACCGGCATTTCGCGAGCAAGGCGCAGATGTTCGAAGGGCTGATCGAATTCATCGAAGAAACGCTGTTCGGCCTGATCAACAAGATCACGAGCGAGGAAAAAAGCGGCATCAAGCAGCTCGAGGCGGTCACTGTCATGCTGCTTGGTTTCGCGCAGAAAAACCGCGGCATGACGCGCGTGCTGATCGGGGACGCCCTCGTGCACGAAAACGAGCGCCTGCAACAGCGCATCAATCAACTGCACGATCGCGTCGAAGCGACATTAAAGCAGTCGCTGCGTTTCGCGGTCGGACAGAACGAGTTGCCCGCGACGCCGGACGCCGCGGCGCGCGCCAATCTCATCATGAGTTTTATCACCGGACGCTGGCACCAGTACGCAAAAAGCGGATTCAAGCGGGACCCGATGCAATACTGGGACGAGCAATGGCAGGCCTTGCTCGCGAAGTGACGCGCAGGCTTTTAACGGAGGTCATATGAGCGGTATCACCACCCGGCAACTCGCCGAGTTACTGATAGGCGTCGCGCGTTCGCAGCAGGCGATCATCGACGCGGTCGAGGGCATGAAAGCCGGCTTCAAAGGCACTCACCTCGGCCCCGCGCTCGATACGGCGGCGAAGCTGCGCTCCACCGGCCGCCCGCTCACGCTGCAGGAATTTCCGGCGCGAATTCTGGTGCAATGCCAGGGCCGCGCCGGCCCCAATCTCGAGCAGATGATCAAGGACCTGGATGATCTGCTCGCCGGCAAAATCGTCACGCCTTCCGCTGTCGCACCCGCCACGGCGCGCGCCGCAGCCGCGGTTCCCGCGAAACCCGCCACTGCGGCCCCCGCAGCGCCAGTCGCGGCAGCGCCACGACCGGCGACGGCAGCGCCCGCATCTCCCGCCGCTGCCGCACCTGCGCGCGCCGCGCCAACCGCCGCTGCGCCAGTGCCGCCTCGTTCTGCTGCGCCAGCGCCTGCGGCGGCACCACCGGCAGCGCCGGCAGATAACGATCTGGATATGACTTAGGGAAGCGCTGATTAAGTCCGTTCGTGCTGATGTATAGAAGCACGAATACAGATTCCGCAGAGGGAAACCGTTCACCCTTCGATACCTCAGGGCGAACGGTTTGGGACTTAATCAGAGGTTCCTTAGGTAGCGCTCAGTTCTTGCGCAAAAAAAATACCAGACCGGGTGCGCCGGTGCCCGGGGCGCCGCGAATGATCTGCTCGAACGAGTCCAGCTCCGACATTCCATTGTCAGCGGCAATGCGACGAATGTAGTTCGCTGACTGCACGTAGCGTCCGTTTGGCTGCAGCAGGAAATCGCGCTCGTCCGCCGCGCGCTCGATGGAAAAAGCGAACACGCCGCCGGCCGTCAGCACGCGCGATGTCTGCGCGAAAACCCCCGCCAGGTCGCCGATGTAAACGAACACGTCAGCGGCGAGCACGACATCAAACGCGGCAGCTGGCGCCGCGAGCAGATATTCCGCGATGTCCTGCTCGATCAGACTGTCATAGAGTTCGAGCAGCGCTGCCTTTTCCAGCATCAGTGGCGACACATCGACGCCGATAAGCTGTGTGCAGGCGTTCTTGAGCTGCGCGCCGCACAGGCCGGTGCCGCAGCCCAGATCCAGCACGCGCGGCTTGCGCGGCGCACACAGCTGCACGATGCGTTCGCACAGGATCTGCGGTATGCGGTAGCCCAGGTCGTCGACAAGCCGGTGATCGAAATCAGCGGCGAAATTGTCGAAGACTGTGCGTGCGTAGGCGGCCGGCGCGCGACCGGTGGTCACGCCTTCAGCGGCATTGAGAAAATG
>JBDSSV010000240.1:0-2717 GCA_039928535.1 Burkholderiales bacterium | reverse complement strand
CGGCCTCATTCTACTGCCCGGCCGTAATACGAATGTAACGTCGTGCGCCTAATTTGCGGAGCTTCGTCCTCCCTGACTCTAAAAAAATGGAAAGCCCCTACAAAGGCAAAACCGGTCTCAGGCGCATCTGGAACGCCATGCTTTATTCTTTCGACGGCTTCGCCGCTGCGTATCGGCACGAAGACGCGTTCAGGCAGGAGGTTCTGCTGGCGGTAATCCTGATTCCGCTAGCTTTGTGCCTGCCCGCCAGCGGTGCTGGCAAGGGGCAAATGATTGCCAGCGTGTTACTCGTGATGATCGTCGAATTGCTGAATTCAGGCATAGAGGCGGTAACCGACCGCGTGTCACTCGAAGACCATGCGCTGGCCAAGCGCGCTAAAGACCTCGGCAGTGCGGCGGTCATGCTGTCATTAATCAACGTGCCGGTGGTCTGGCTGCTGGTAATGCTCGGGTAGTTCCGCGCGCAACGTAACTGAATCATCACAAAACCGTAATAACGCCGTCTTCATGCCGCGCCATGCTGCGCGCCATGGACAGCGGGCGCATCATCTGCCAGCAACTGCCGACCGACCACAGATCGCTGCGCGTTGCGGTGGTCACGGAAACCTACCCGCCGGAAATCAACGGCGTCGCCATCACGATCAGCCGCATGGTCGCCGGTCTGCAGCAGCGCCAGCATCAGATTCAATTGATCCGGCCGCGTCAGAACACGCAGGACAACGCGGCGAGTTCGCCCGGTTTCGAGGAGGTGCTGCAGCGCGGCGTTTCCATTCCGCGCTACGACACTCTTAAAATGGGGTTGCCGGCCAAAGATGCTTTGCTGCGCCTGTGGGCGTTGCGACGGCCTGACCTCGTGCATGTCGCGACCGAAGGACCGCTCGGCTGGTCGGCGCTGGCCGCTGCGGTCAAGTTGCGCATTCCGTGCAGCAGTGACTTCCACACCAATTTCCACAACTACAGCAAGCATTACGGTGTGGGCTGGCTGAACAAGCCCATCGTCGCCTACCTGCGCAAATTTCATAACAGGGCAAGTTGCACGCTGGTGCCTACTTCGGCGATGCAGACAGACCTCGAACAACACGGCTATCTGAACCTGCGCGTCGTGGCGCGCGGCGTGGACACGCGCCTTTTCAACCCGGCCAAACGCAGTACGGCGTTGCGCAGGCAGTGGGGAATAAAGCCGCAACAGCCGGTGGCGATTTACGTTGGACGCCTCGCGCCGGAGAAAAATCTGCCGGTGCTGTTGCGGGCATACGCCGCGATGAAAGCGGCGTGCCGTGACGCGCGGCTGGTGCTGGTCGGCGACGGTCCCGAGCGCGCGGCGCTGGCTGCCGCCCATCCTGATTTCGTGTTCGCGGGCATGCGCATGGGCGAGGATCTCGCGGCCCACTACGCGAGCGGCGACGTATTTCTGTTTCCAAGCACGACCGAAACCTTTGGCAACGTCACGGTCGAGGCGATGGCGAGCGGACTCGCTGTGGTCGCGTACGACTACGCCGCGGCGGCCGAGCATATCGAGCATGGCAAAAACGGGGTGCTCGCCGATTTCGACAACGCGCGCGAATTTATCGGCCTCACCTCGGGGCTGATGGTCGATCAGCGGCGGATCGGCGAACTCGGCCGCAACGCGCGCGCGACGGCCGAGAGCATTGACTGGGAACGGATGAACAACGAATTCGAAACCGCGCTCCTGGATGTGATTGCGGTGCATGAGCGCCATATTGCCGCGAACGAGGTCAGTTTATTCAATTGAAAACCGCATTTGCCATTCAGCCGCGTAGCGTGTTCGTCGAATGAACGCCCGCGATCCCCATGCCCGCGGCGTGCGCTCGTTGTTCCTGTCGGATATACACCTCGGCACGCGTGCGTGCCGTGCCGGGGAATTACTGGCGCTGCTGAGGGAATACGACGCCGATAATATTTTCCTGGTCGGCGACATCATCGATTTCTGGGCGATGAGCCGCGGCATTTACTGGCCCGAGCTGCACAACACGGTGGTGCAGAAAATCCTGAAGAAGGCGCGGCAC
Organism: Burkholderiales bacterium; assembly: GCA_039928535.1. GTDB lineage: Bacteria > Pseudomonadota > Gammaproteobacteria > Burkholderiales > SG8-41 > PALSA-1004. The sequence goes on along the minus strand of JBDSSV010000240.1, from coordinate 690 downwards.
GATGTGCGCGTCTATCTGATTCCGGGAAATCACGACGAGGCATTGCGCGAATACATCGGCAGCGCGTTCGGCGACATCAATCTGGTGCGTGAATATGTACATACCGCGGCGGACGGCAAACGCTACCTGCTGCTGCACGGCGACGAATACGACCAGGTGACGACCTATCATCGATGGGTATCGGTTTTAGGCGACGTTTCCTATACCTGGCTCGTGCATGTAAACCGCCTGTTGTCGCTCGCTCGGCGCAAACTTGGCGTCGCCGGCCACTGGTCGCTCGCTGATTATGCGAAGCGCAATGTGCTGCGCGCCGTAAGCTTCATCGGCAATTTCGAGGAATCCATCGCGCACGGTGTCAAGCAACGCGGACTTGACGGTGCGATTTGCGGACACATTCACACCCCCGCCATGAAGGTCATCGACGGCATCGTTTATATCAACTGCGGCGACTGGGTCGACAGCTGCACCGCTGTGGTCGAACACCACGACGGGCGGATGCAGCTCGTGCGCCGGGAGGCGCATGGGGCGTCGTCCATGCGCGCCGAGGCCGTCGCGGACTTGCCGCTTGCCTGACTTACTGCCGCACCGTGGCACACACGTTGCGCAGTGGCGTTTACGCGTAAAATGTATCCACGGCACCCGATAATCGCAGCTCACCGCTGAATGCCGCATTCCCCTGAAACAAGCCCC
>JBDSSV010000239.1:0-10419 GCA_039928535.1 Burkholderiales bacterium | reverse complement strand
CGATGTTGTGCGAATGCGCCATCTGGATGGCGAGCGCCGGGTCCAGCGTGTAGTTGAAGTAGATTGCGGAGAACTGGCTCAGCAGCAGTTGCTTCTCGATGCCGAGTTTCCGAAACTCATCCAGGCGCACGTCCATGTTGGAGAGGCCCAGATGCTTACCGCCCGCGCCCGGCGGCGGCAGCGGCGTCGCGCCCTTGACCTGGTAGTTGCCGGGGAAGCTCCATTTGACGAGCAGCCCGTCCTTGTCGAATTCGAATTGCGGCTTCTGGTCCGCGAGCGGGCCTTCGACATAATCGTAAATGTCGAGCGGCAGTATGTGGGTGTCCATGTCGATGATCATTGGCGGCTCTGTGGGTGGAGTAGTGATTGGTGATTGTTGATTGGTGATTGTTGATTGGTGATTGGGTGATGGGCAATGGGCAATGCGCGATGGGCGAGGGGCAATGAGGAATGGGTGATTAGGTGATTGAGGGATTGACTTAATCACTTAATCGCTCAATTACTTAATCACCGAATCGGCCCATCACTTGACCGTAATCCCCGTCGCCTTGATGACCTTGGCCCATTTCTCGGTTTCGGCGGCAATGAACTGGCCGAATTTCTCGGCGGGCATGGTGTCGGGCTCCGCGCCGACGTTGTTCTTAAGCTGGTCGGCGAATGCAGCGGTCGTCGAGACCTGCACGAAATCGTCAGACAGCTTGCGCAGGATGGCGGGCGGCGTTTTCGCCGGTGCGACGTAGCCGTACCACGAGCCCGCGGCATACCCGGGAACGCCGGATTCCGCGATGGTCGGCACGTCGGGCATGATGGGCGAGCGCTTGTCGCCCGTGGTCGCGAGCGCACGCAATTTGCCGGCGTGCACCGGCGGCAGCAATACGGGGATTGGCGCGATCGTCATGTCGACTTCGCCGGAAATCAAATCGGTGATCGACTGCGAATTGCCCTTGTACGGGATTTGCGTGATCTCGGTCTGCGTCAGGCTCATGAACAAGGCGGTGGCGAGATGCGTCGAGCCGCCGATGCCGGCCGACGCGTAATTGAGGCCGCCGCGCTTCTTCTTCGCGAGCGCAATCAGCTCCTTCACATTTTTGGCGGGTACGGCCGGATGCACGACCAGCAGGTTTTGGGTTGTGGCGACGAGCGCGACTGGCGCGAAATCCTTGCGCGTATCGAAGTTGATTTTGGTATAGAGCGACGGTATGTAAGCGAACGACGAATTCGCGAGCAACAGCGTGTAGCCGTCGGGCGCCGCATTGGCGGTCAGCTCATTGGCGAGCAGGCCGCCGGCGCTGGGCCGGTTGTCGACGATAACCTGCTGGCCGTATTTCTCGCTCAGGCTGCGGGCGACGAGGCGCGACACGAGATCGGCAGTGCCGCCGGCGGTATAGCCGACGAGGATGCGGATCTGCTTGCTCGGAAACTGCTGGGCAGTCGCGGCAGTCGCGAAGAGTCCCGCGGCCACTACAACGATGAGGCGATGCATTTCTTGCATGTGATGTCTTCCTTGCTTAAGAGTGCCTAACACAATGAAACACGTGTGCGTTGCATCCAGAATTGGTGAGGGCAAGGCGCCCGGTGAAGGCAATAGTCATTCTATTGCCAAGACGAGCAACGCGGCCATCGCCAATTCTGGCTGCAACCCTTCGGGCTGGCACGAGTTTTGGCACATGGCGGTGTCGAAAGGTCGCTTGCTTAGAATGACTAAGCCGCACGACTTTCTTCTACCCCTGAGCCAAAATCGTGACAGCGCATCACGCGTTTCATTGTGTTAGGCACTCTAAATAGTGGCGGTGCCGCCGCCGTCGACCTGCAGCGTGACGCCAATGGTGTAGCTGGCGCGCGGGGACGCGAGAAACAAAACGGCCTGCGCGACTTCCTCGGGACGGCCGAGGCGTCCGAGCGGTGGATTGCGTTTGGCGTTCGCCATTTTCAGCCCGGCATTTTTTTCCGCGATGGCATGATGGCGCGCGGTGTCGATGGGGCCGGGCGCGACCGCGTTGATGCGGATATTGCGCGCCCCGTAAATGTCGGCGAGCCCTTTGGTAAGTGTATTGAGCGCGATGTTGGCGCAGGAACCGGGCAGGTGGGCCGGCGAGGGCTGGCGGCCGCCGCGGCCGGTGACGTTGACGATGTTGCCGTGGCCCTGTTTCAGCATCACGGGTATCACTGCGCGCATCGAGCGCATGTAGCCATAGAGCTTGCTCTGCAGCACGTTTTCCCAGTCGTCGTCCGTGAGCTTCAGAAAATCGCCGAAAATGGGCGCTGCCGTGCAATTGACCAGCAAATCGATGCGCCCGTGCTTGCGTGCGATGTCTTTGGCGACGCGATCGACCGATGCGCGCGAAGCGAGATCGAGGCTGGCGACCGAGACTTTGGTGCGCGCCGCGCGCTCGATTTCCTGCGCGGTCTGCTTCAGATCGCGTGCGGAACGCGACGACAGCACGACGTTCGCGCCGGCGAGTGCGAGCGCGCGCGCGATCGCGCTGCCGAGCGAGCCGCGTGCGCCTATCACCCACGCAACCTGGTTCTCGAATTCCCGTGCGGGTTTTTTACTGCTGCGTTTTTTTGGCATAGGAGTGTTCAATTCACTTTGATGTTGGCTGCTTTGGAGACTTTTTCCCACTTTGCGAGATCGGTGCGTATCAGCGCGGCGAACTGCTCGGGTGTGTTCGTGACGGGGTCAACGCCCAGCTCGAGCAGACGCTTGTTGGTTGCCGGGTTTTTGATGACCTGCACGAGCGCGTCGTTGAGCTTCGCCACGATTTCTTTTGGCGTGGCGGCCGGCGCGAGTATGCCGTACCAGGTGCTGATGTCGAAGCCGGGCAAGCCGGATTCATTGGCGGTGGGCAGCTTGGGGAACAGCGGATGGCGCTCGAGCGTACACACCGCGAGCGCTTTCAGGCGGCCGGATTCCACGAACGGAATCGCGGCCGGTATGGTCTGGAAAAGCACGTCGGCTTCGCCGCTGACCACGGCGAGCAGCGACTGGCTGCCGCTTTTATACGGTATATGCACCATTTTGATGTGCGCCATCAGGCTGAACAGCTCCGCCGACATGTGATTGAAGCTGCCGCTGCCGGAAGTCGAATAACTGAAGCGCTCGGGCTTGGCCTTGGCGAGCTGGATCAGCTGCTTGACCGAATTGACCGGAATCGACGGATGAACGATCAGCAGGTTCGCGCTGTTGGAGATGAGGCTGATGGGTGCGAAATCTTTCAGCGGATCGAATGCGAGTTTCGGATAGATGCTGACGTTGATAGATTGCGTGCCCATCGAGCCCAGAAAAATCGTGTAGCCATCGGGTGCTGCGCGCGCCGTGATTTCCGCTGCAATGTTGCCGCCGGCGCCGGGCCGGTTGTCGATCAGGACTTGCTGGCCGAAACGATCGCCGAGGCGCTCGCCGATGACGCGGCCGAGGATGTCGGTCGTGCCGCCCGGCCCGAACGGTATGATCAGGCGGAGCGGTTTCACCGGATAAGCCTGTCCTGAGCCTGGCGAAGGATCCTGCGCGGCGGCAGTCGCTGCAACGGCGAGGAAAAGTCCGGCGGTAAAGTGGCTGGCTTTCATACGCGTCACAGGATGCCGGTGAAAAATTGGCTCATGTCCGGTACGGTTTCGATTTCACGCACCCGTTTGATCAAGAGCGACTTTTTCTCCGCCGTGAGCGGGGCGACGCCGGCCGCGAAACACGCGTCGAGTTTTTCCTGCAGGGCGGCGGGCGCGGGCGGATCGTCGGGACTCCAAGGAAATTTCTCCGTCGTGCGTTTTAGCGTGCCGTGATTGCGCGTGGCGATCGCAACGGATGCCGGCGCACGCGAGCTCTTGAGCGCGTCGTCGACGGTGACGCGGATGCGCTCGGTGATGGGCTTGACCGCCGGATCGAGGATGGCGCTGTCTTCGAGGTCGGCCACGCTCATGCGCCGGCGCAGCAGCGCGCAGGCGATTGCATACTGCACGCTGAACTGCGCGGAAACCTGGGGATTGTCGCCGGGATTGAACGGCGCGCCGACGAGGCGATGCATGAAAGTCGAGTGCGTGACTTCGATGCCGGTCACATCGGCGGGCTTCAAGTCGTGTTCGCGGATCAAGCCAAGGGCCGCTTCGAGCGACGCGTGGCTGCAGGCGCAGCACGGATATTTCTTGATCGCGGTGTGCTCGTGGTGGAACTGCGCGCCGAGGCCGTCGAGGATCTTGAGCGGATTGCCTTCCTGGTATAGCGCATAGAGCCCGAACTTGCCTTCTATCGCTTCTCGCGGCGCGGTGATGCCGCGCTGCGCGAGTTGCGCTGAGAAAACGCCGGCGCGCGCGGCGAATGCGCCCTGAAAGCGCTTGGTCAGCGCCTGCTCGATGTTCGATTGCTGCGTGCCGGCCGCCTGGCTCAGGCAGATGCCGAGCGCGTTACGTGTCGCCGTCGCGTCCAGCCGCAAAAGCTTGGCAGTAGTGGCCGCTGCGCCGAAGCCGCCATAGATGGAAGTCGTGAACCAGCCCTTGTGGGTGCCAGTGATTGAAGCGCCGAAGCGCGAGCACAGATCGCTGCCGATGATGAATGCCGCGAGGAAATCCTTGCCGCTGGCATGTTCGCGTTCGGCCATCGCGAGCGCTGCGGGGAGTGCCACCACATCGGCGTGCACCGTGTTGACGCCATCGTAATCGAGCGCGCCGCCGGAAATGCTGTTGATGAAAGTCGCGGATGCCACCGGCAACTTGCCGCCGAATCCCCATATTGAGGCGTCGCCGCGTCCGCCTTCTTCGGCGAGCAAGGCGTGCGCTTCAGGCGCGCCAGGTGCGGTGGTGCCGGCCCAGCCGACAGCCAGCGTATCGAGCATCAGTGTCTTCGCCATGCTGATGGCACTCGCCGGCAGGTCGGAGTAGCCGCAACCGACGATGTGTTCGGCGATGCTTTGCGAAATCGATTGGGCGTTTTTGTCTGGCGCGCTCTGGGCGCGGGTTGCGTTGGTTGCCATATTAAAATCCCTCGCTTTTTATTTTGCGGCGGCGGCGCCGGCGATCTTGCCGAACACCGAGCCCGACATGAGCCCGGTGCCGCCCGGATAGTTAGTGTAGAACAGGCCGCCGACCATTTCGCCCGCGGCAAACAATCCGGGAATCGGCCGGTCGTCGACGTCCATGACTTGCGCGTCGGTGTTGACCTTGATGCCGCCGAAGGTGAACGTGATGCCGGCGGTGATCGCGAAGGCCTCGAACGGCGGCTGGTCGAGCTTTGTCGCCCAGTTCGATTTGTTGACGGCGAGACCTTGCGTGGCGCGCCCGTCCTTGCTGTTGGGGTCGAACGGGATTGCGTCATTCACCGCAGCGTTGTATTCCTTCACCGTGCTCAGGAACTGCGCGCGGTTGATGCCTTCGAGTTTTTCGGCTACGGCTTCGAGCGTGTCGGCGCGCACGCGGGTCGCCTGCTTCATGCGGTACTCGTCACGCAGGAGATGCAGCACCTTGCCGTCGAACACCTGCCACGCGAGCTGCTGCGGCTGTTTCATCACGGCGAGCCCGCACTTCACATAGGTGTACATGCGGAAGTCTTCGCCCTCGTCGAAGAAGCGCTGGCCGGCCGAGTTGACCATGATGCCGAACAGATAGCTGTTTTTCTGGAACGCGTCGCCGAGTGTGATGTCGCCGTAGTTCGGCGTATTGATGTCGGTCGGCAATATATGGCAGCCCGACCAGTTGCCATACGGCATCGCGCTAGCGTCGAGCGCCATGCGGATGCCGTCGCCGGTATTGAAGCGCGAGCCGCGCACTTTGGCGAGGTCCCAGCCGGGGCCGAGATAGCGCGCGCGCATTTCCGAGTTGGCTTCGAAGCCGCCGCAGGCGAGCACGACGCTCTTGCTCTTGATATCCATCGTCTTGCCATCGACGCGCACGCGCGCGCCGTGCACGCCAGCGTCATCATGCAGCAGCGACAATGCCCGCGCGTTGTAATGCAGGGTCACACCGCGATCCTGTGCGAGCTTGTACAGCGACTGAATGAGTCCAGGCCCGCCGCCATATACTTCGAGCACGACGCCGCCGGAGAACTTGAATTTGCCATCGACCTTGTAGGCCTGCTTGCCGTATTTGGGCATGTAGCGGATGCCCATCGAGCGCAGCCACATGACTGTCTCATAGCTGCGTTTCACCAATAATTCAGCGAGGTCGGGGTCGGTGCGCGAATCGGTGACGCGCACGATATCGTCGAAAAACTGCTCTTCGTTATAGCTGCCAAAATCGGTGGTGCTCTTCTCGTCGTCGGTGAGATCGGGCACCACCTTCAGGATGTCGTCGCGGCCGTTGAACGCAAAACGCATCGAGCCTTCCGTGAAGCGGCTGTTGCCGCCGCACTCGTGTTCCGGCGCGCGCTCAAGCACTGTCACGGACGCACCGGACGCGCGTGCCGACAGCGCGGCGCACAGCGCCGCATTGCCGGCGCCGACGACCAGTACGTCGCAATTCAGCTCGGGCATCTTTACGGGCTCTTACAGCGGGAAGTGGCGGAACTCGACGTCGTCGTCGCGGCCGATCTGCGTGATGAGGTCGACTTCCCACGTGAGGTAGTCTTTCATCGCCTGCTCGCGATTTTCGGTGCGGTCGTGCGCGCGCACCCACACGTCGTCTATGCTGTCCGTCAGGTGTGTCATTCCCTGCTCGAGCGGGAGACTTTCACGCTTCCACGCGGCAGTGCCGCCGTTCAGGACTTTGACCGGCGCCTTGCTCAACTGCGCGATCTCGGGTGCCGCGAGCTGGGCGACGAGGCCGTCGCTCGAAGTCACCACCAGGCTCTGCAGCAGCGGGATCTTCGCGAGATTGGTGGCGAGGTTCGCGCGGATTGCATGCCATGCGCCCGGCACGTGGCCCTCGCTGTATTTCGGCTTGCTGTCGAGATCGATGACGGTGACCGCGCCGGCGTCGAGCTCGCGCGCGAGCGCAGCGGGCGAAATCATGTCATTGCGCAGTTTCGTCAGGCCGAGCGCCTCGACGGGGGCGGCGCCTTTCATCAACGGGCCCGAGCTTAGCGCGTCTTTGACGACGTAAACTTCTTTCCAGCCCATCTGGATAAGCCATGACGCAGTCATCGTTGCGCGCACGCCGTGATCGTCGACGAGCACGATGCGTGAATTGCGCACACCGGCGAAACTGTCGGTGGTCTGCACGAGCTGGCCGCCGGGCGCCGAAATCGTCGAGTGCAGGTGGCCTTCGAGGAATTCCTCCGGGCTCCTGACGTCGAATACGTACAGCGTCCTCTTATCCATCTCGCGCGCGAACTCCGTGACTTTCGCGACGTTGATGGTTTGCACGCCGAAGCGCTTGGCGACTCTCGCCGCGGACTCGCGCGCTTTGCGCAGGCCGGTTGCGGTAGGCGCGGGTGCGATAAGGTCCTGGTCCTTCGCGACTTCGAAGCCGGCGAGATGCCAGCCCATGGTGCCATTTTTCAGCGCGACGACACGGTGCGGCAGGCCCGCGTTGATCAGCGATTGCGCGCCTATGATGCTGCGCGTGCGTCCCGCGCAATTGACGACCACCAGCGTGTCGGGCGTGCCGATCAGATCGTGCGCGCGGTAGGCGAGCTCGGCGCCGGGGCAGTCGATGCCGCCGGGGATGCTGACCTTTTTGTATTCATGCAGCGGGCGACTGTCGAGGATGACGATCTTCTCGCCGCGCTCGACCTTGGCCTTGACGTCGGCCGCGTCCATGCGTGGCGTCGCGTAGTGGTGCTCGACGAATTCGCCGAACGCCTTGCTCGGCACGTTGACGCCGCTGTAGATCTCGTAGCCGGCGGCGGCCCAGGCGGCGACGCCGCCTTCGAGCACGCTCACGTTCGTGTAGCCGTGGCGCGTCAAAACGTCGAAGGCGCGCTGGGCGACGCCGCCGTCATCGTCCACCAGCACGACGCGCGCGGAGCGGCGCGGCACCAGCAGCGGCGCGCGCAGCTCGAGTTGCGACAGGGGGGCGGTGCAGGCGAGCAGCATGTGGCGTTTGGCGAACATGCCTTCCTCGCGCACATCAAGCACAGCGATTTCACCGCCGTCGTGCAGCATGCGTTTCAGTTTTTGCGCGGTGACTGCGCGCGCGCTGCGCGTGCGGCGCGGCGCCTGTGTAGGTTGGTCCAAAGCTGAGCTCCTCAGGGATGCCTCAGTGCATCGCCACGTCCGTATTGCGGAACCGCGCGGATGTCGTGTAGGCTGTTGATATACCGTTCCAATATTTAGAACGCTATTCCAATTTACCTTATACGCTGGCGCGATTTCTGTCAATGCCGGGACGCTGTCCGGCTGGTCTGACCGGGGTCTGTCCGCGGCGAACCCGGGAAGTTAGTCCGGGTGTGCGGCGGCGTCCAATCAGTTTGATTCTTATCGGCATAGAATATGCATTTTACCGCACGCATAAAAAGATTCGCGCAGTCATGGAGAGAGCAATGAAATGGTATGGCTGGTGCGGTAGCCTCGCGCTTGTCGCCAGTTTTGCGAGCGTCGCGTGCGCGCAGAATTATCCGGTGCGGCCGGTGCGCATCCTGGTCGGCTTCTCGGCGGGCGGCGGCACCGACGTGACCGCGCGCCTGCTTGCGCAGAAGCTCGGGGAATTCCTCGGCCAGCCGGTGGTGGTCGATAACCGGCCGGGCTCGGGCGGCATGATCGCGACCGAAGCAGTCGCCAAGTCCACGGCCGACGGTTACACGCTGCTGATGGTGGCGGCCGCCGACGTGGTGCAGCCGGCATTGCGCGCCAAGCTTACCTATGATCTCGAGCGTGATTTCGCGCCGATCTCAAACGTCGTCATCGTGCCGTTCGCACTGGTGTCGCATCCGTCCGTGCCGGCGCGCAGTGTGAAAGAGTTGGTGGCGCTGGCGCGCGCGCAGCCGGGCAAACTTAACTACGCGTCGTCGGGCATTGGCAGTTCGGCGCATCTGTCGAACGAGCTTTTCAATGCGATGGCCAAAGTGAAGATCGCGCATATTCCGTACAAAGGCGTAGCGGAGGGCGTCACGGCGCTCGCCAGCGGCCAGGTCGACATGATCTTCGGCAGTTTTCCTGCCACACTGCCTTTGTACCAGGCCGGCAAGATCCGCATGCTGGCGGTGAGCACGTTAAAGCGCACGTCGGTGATGCCGTCGCTGCCGACGGTAGACGAGTCCGGGGTGCCGGGCTATGAACGCTATGGCTGGTACGGGGTCATAGCACCCGCGGGCGTGACGAAGGACATCATCGCGCGGCTTAATGCCGGCATCGTCAAAATAGTGGGCATGCCCGATATGCGCGAGACCTTCGTGCGCCAGGGGCTGGATCCGCAGACCAACACGCCCGAGCAGTACGCGGCGTTCATTCACAGCGAGCTCGTGCAGACGGCTAAACTTATCAAAGCGTCCGGCGCACAGGCGAACTAGGAAAAGAGTAGGAGCAATCACAATGATCATAGACGCAGATACGCATTTTCTGCCTCCCGACACTTACGACCACATGGGCGCGGAATGGGACGCGCTGCGCCCGCGTTTTCTGTGGGACGACAAGGGCTTCGTCAAAGACGTGATTTTCCCGGGCGAGCCGGTGCGGGTGCCGGGCGCGACGCCGTTGCCACCACCGGGCACGGGCTCGAATTACCGCGGCATGTACTACATTGACGAGCGGCTGCGCGACTACGAGAAGCTCGGCATCGAGCAGCAGTTTCTGTTCCCGCAGCTGACGGCGACCGTGTTCACTTACATGATTGAGCCGAAACTCGCGGGCGCTATGGCGCATTCGTGGAACCTGTCGATACTGAAACTCATGCGCGAGCACAAGAGCGCGCTGATCGGCGGCGCGCTGGTGGCGCTGCAGGACGTCGACGGCGCGATCCGCGAAATGGAATGGGCGCAGCAGCACGGTTTCAAGGCGGTGATACTCGACAAGGTGTATCCGGTGCTCGAGCATTGCTACTCGGAGCCGTTCGGCAGCCGCCGCGAGTTGTGGCCGTTCTTCAAGCGCGCCGAAGAAATCGGCATGCCGCTCTTTCTGCACAACATCCAGCACGGGCACCGCATCACCAATCTCATGAACTACCAGTTCAACGGACTCGACGTGCTGGCGCCGCAGGAAGGTCAGATGAGCCTGGTGTCGCTGATTACGAGCGGGTTGCTCGACGATTTCCCCAAGCTCAATTTCGTGTTCACCGAGGCGGGCGTTGCTTTCATCAAGCCACTGGTCGCGCATCTCGACGCGTGGTTCGACAATTCGGTGGTCGATTACGAATCGGAAGACGCGGCGCCGCGCTTCAACTATCGCAAGCTCGCGGGCGGCAAGCGTATCGTGTCGGACGCGGACTATAAATCCAAGAACAAGCACGCGCCCAGCCATTATTTCAGGAACAATCTGTTCTTCACGATAGAAACTGAAGAGCGCGAGCTGCCCGAGGCGATGGAGTTATTCGGCGCCTCGCAGTTCCTGTTCGCCACCG
>JBDSSV010000238.1:0-6953 GCA_039928535.1 Burkholderiales bacterium | reverse complement strand
AAGCACGACCACGTGCCCAAGGAGGCGACAAAATTCCTGGATCAGCCGCAAACGCCCTATCAGAAGAAAAACTGGTCGAGCGTCATGCTGTTCAATAACGCAAAGTGCAAGGCGCTTACGCCCGGCTATGTCAATACCGCGTCCGGTCTCGAACTGCACCAGTTCAAATGGCTGTCGAACGATGATTTGATCGGAGAAATCCCGGCTCGCTGGAACCACCTCGTTGGCTATAACCCGCCGCGGCGGGACGCCGCGCTCGTGCATTACACGCTGGGTGGTCCCTACTTCGAAGAGTATCGCGATTGCGAATACGCCGACGAATGGCGGCGCGAGCGGCAGGCGATGAACGAGGTCGGGCAGCGGACATGAGCGATCATCCCGGTAAACGGGACGCGGGCATGGACGCCGCATTCGATGAGCCCGCATGCTGAGAAAAGCCCTCGACCACTGGCGCGACTTAATCACCGGCCGGCATGTCGCGCCGGCCCCCGCCCTCATGCCTGAGGTCCGCGCAGACGCTTATCAGTCATCGCCCTGGTTTGACCACGGATGGCGGTTGCTGGCCGCCGGCAACCGTGCCGGGATCGAGGCGCTGCTGGCGTCGGCCGCGGCCGAATCGCGCGACGCCGCTGAGCGCGCATGTCTGAATGCGGGATGGCTGTTGATGTGCGGCGATGCGCGCGCAGCCGAGGCGCAAGCCGACGTTGCACTCAAGACATGTCCGGACTTTTCGCGCTTGCACTTGCAGCGCGCACGCGCCTTGCGCATGCGGGGCGCACGTCGTGCAGCGCTTGCCGCATTTCAGCGGGCGACCACGCTGACGCCCGCTGACGCCCAGGCGTGGGCTGAACAGGGCGATGAACACCTGGCGGCGCGCGAACTCGAGGAGGCGCGCGATTGTTACGAACTCGCGCTTGCGCATGCGTCGGATTGTGTGACTGCGCGGGCCGGTCTCGCCCGGCTGCTGCGCGAGGCGGGCGCCGCCGAAGCCGCACTTGTGCATATTCAACACGCGTTGAGTATTTCGCCGCAAGACCCCGCGCTGCATTTCGAATCGGCGCTCATCCACAGCCGCTGCGACGACGCGGCTGGCTCGATCGCCGCCTACGAACGCGCGCTTGAACTGAAACCAGACTATGCCGCTGCATGTATCAACGTGGGGTTGATGTATCTGGCGCACCGCGGGAATCCACAGCGCGCACAGCTGTATTTCGAGCGCGCGATCGAACTCAACCCGCATTCCGTCGCGGCGCGCGCCAACCGCGGCCTGGCGCTGGAGGAGCAGGGGCGGGCAGACGCGGCGCTGGACTATTACGAGCAGTTGATCGCGGCATTTCCGTCCGAGGACGAATACCGGTGGAATCGCGGGATGGCATTACTGGCCGGCGGCGACTATGCACGTGGCTGGGACGATTACGAAAAACGCAACGCACGAGCGGGCACGGTGCCGCGCGCGTTTCCCTATCCCGAGTGGGGCGGCGGACAGTTGCGAACCGGTGGCGCGCTACTGATTTACGCCGAACAGGGGCTGGGCGATGAAATCATGTTCGCGTCCTGCGTACCCGATTTGCTGGCGCGGGGGATGCATTGCGTAATGGAATGCGACACACGCGTAGCCGCATTGTTTGCGCGCTCGTTTCCGTCGGCGCGCGTGCACGGCGCGGCGCGCGACGGTGATCGCAACTGGCTTGCGGCTTATCCCGAAATAGAAGCGCAGATCGCAATTGCCAGTCTGCCGCGGCTGCTGCGGCGCAGCGCGGCCGACTTTCGGCCGCACTGCGGCTACCTGCAGGCTGATCCGCTGCAGGTTGCGCAATGGCAAAGACGGCTCGCAGGCGACGGCGCCGCAGTGAGCGCGGGCATCACGTGGCGTGGCGGCACCGCCAAGACACGCCGCGATTTGCGCTCGCTGACCGTAAGCGACCTTGCGCCAATCCTGCGCACGCCGGGCGTCACTTTCGTCAATTTGCAGCGCGATGCCGGCGAGGCGCTGCTGGAGATCTCGGCATGCGGCGCCAGACTATTGAATTATGCCGATGCGCTGGACGACCTGTCTGAAACCGCGGCGCTGCTGAAGGCGCTCGATGCCGTGGTGACAGTGGACAATACGGTGGCGCATCTTGCCGGCGCACTGGGCTGCAATACGCTGATATTGTTGCCGCTCAGCGCAGACTGGCGCTGGCGCCGCGCGGGCGACAGCAGTCCGTGGTATCCCGCGGCGCGGTTGTTTCGCCAGCAAAAGCCGGGATTGTGGACGGATGTAGCTGGCGCGGTCGCGCAAACGCTGCAGGCGCCGGACACGCCATGATGAGCAACAATCCGGGCCAGTACGCTACCGCATGAAATGCGCTGTCGTCACGCCGGTCGGCCCCGGCCATGAGTATTTCGCGCTCGACGCCGAGGAATCGGCTCACCAAGCGCACGCCACCGCCGCCGGGCCGTTTGCCGATCTGATCTATATCAAGGTCGACGACACGCGCGGGGAACTGGGCCGCTCCGCCGCGCGCAACCAGGGCGTGCGACTCGCGCAGCAGGGGGCCGCCGAGTGGATATTCTTTCTCGATGCCGACGACATCATGTGTCCGCAAGCGTTTGCCAATGTGGGAGCGCACGTCGGCAGCTACGATGCGGTATGGGGTGCGATTTACGAATTGGCCGATGACGAGGAAAGCGGCGCAATCCGTGCCGGGCAGTTGATGCCGATCACCCGCCTCGACCAGGTGCTCGGCAACGACCCCTTCATCACCTTGCAGATCGGGCATTTCGTCAAGACGGCCGTCGCGTTGGCGGTCCCGTTTGCGCCGGAGCTGGATGCCGGCGAGGACTTCGATTATTACCTGCGTGTCTGGTCGCAATTCAATTGCGTAAAAATCGCCCAGCCGTTTTTCTTCAATCGCCGTGCGACGTATGCCGGGGGTCCGCGCGCGGCGAGCGATCGCGACTGGCGCGTGGCCGTCGAGCGCATTATCAGCGAGAAATGCGCAGCGGTGGAATTTCATGCGGATTTTTTACTGCGCGGCGAAAGATTCCGTTTTTTCGTGAGCAATCCGTTCGATCTCATACACCGGAGTTTTCTCAAAGGGCGTTTCTTCGAGCCGGACGAGCTGGCTTTTGTCGAGTCGTGGGTGGGGCAGAACGCGGCCATCGTCGAGGTTGGTGCCTACGTCGGCAATCATGTCGTCTATTACGCGCGCTTCATGCGGCCGCGTAGCATCCTGGTATTAGAGCCGAATCCGGCTTCGATAGCGCTGCTGCGGCGCAATCTCGCGGAAAATGCCGTTACCGCGGTCGATCTTTCTGCGTTGGGAACGGCGGCGGCAGGCACTGCGGCAAATTACGATCTCATATGCGAATCTACGGACAACAGCGGCGCCTCGCGGCTGGTGCACTCGCCCGGGGGCGTGGTTAAATCGGCGCCGCTCGACGATCTGATTGCGGGAGGGGTCGACTTCATCAAGATCGATGTGGAAGGGATGGAGCTCGATGTGCTGGCGGGCGCGCGGCGCGTGATTGCTGAATCGCGGCCTAAAATCATGATCGAAGTCTTCAGGAATCAGATTTCGCTCTTCGAACACTGGCTCGCGCAGAATCACTACGAGGTCGCGCACAGATTCGAATACGTGTACGCGGTGAACTTCATGATAGCTCCGCGCCCGTGAGCGCTGACGCGGAAAGCGCGCGCGAACTTCCGCGCGCCGCGGCGCGCTTGCGGCAAAGCGCGCGATATGACGAAGCTGAGCGCACCTTGCTGCGCGCGCTTGAACTCGAACATGATTTCGCGCCGGCCCACTTCGAGCTGGGGATGACGTACAGCGACCAGGCTCATTTTGAAGAGGCCGCTGATTATTTTCAGCTCGCCGTCCATTTCAAGCCGGACCTGATAGCGGCCTGGCTGCAGCTGGGCGCGACGCTCGTCAGGCTGGGGCGTGCTGATGCTGCTCAAGCGGCCTATCGCGAAACGCTTGCACGCGAGCCCACGCACGGCGGTGCCTGGCGTGATCTCGGCAACCTGCTCAAGGCGGGCGGTGATTGGAACGCGGCAATCGATTGCTATACCAGCGCGGCGGCGTGCGATCCGGCATCCGCGGATGTGCACTCCCGCTTGGGCTATGCGCTCTACCAGGTTGGGCGCTATGCCGCGTCAACCGCCAGTTTCGAGAGGGCGCTGGCATTGCAGCCGGACATGGTCGAGGCAAGGCACAATCTTGGACTGCTGCTGCTGGAAACAGGCCAGCCAGAAGAAGCCCTGCGTTCGTTCGAACAGGCGCTCGCCGGCAATCCCGCCATAGTCGAGACGCGCGCGTGCGTCGCCCACGCGCTGCGCGACCTCGGCCGTTTGGACGCGGCGATTGAACGTTACGATGAGGTGCTAGCGACGCATCCGGATTTCACCGACGCTTTGAACAACCGAACTTATGCGCTGTTGATGAAGGAAGAATACGCCGCGGGCTGGCCTGCATACGAGTGCCGTTTCACCAATGGCGGCCTGGCAGCGCGCGATTTTCCCTATCCGCAATGGCAGGGAGAATCGCTCGCCGGCAAACGTATCCTGGTCTACGCGGAGCAGGGGCTCGGCGACGAAATCATGTTCGCGTCCTGTCTGCCCGATTTGCTCGAGAGCGCAGGCCACTGCGTCATCGAATGCAATACGCGGCTCGCCAAATTGTTCCAGCGTTCGTTCCCGCGCGCGCACGTGTACGGCGCAGCCAAGCATGACGACAAAAACTGGCTGGCGAAACTGCCGCGGGTCGACTGCCAGACCGCCATCGGATCATTGCCGCACCATTTTCGCCGCGCACGGCCTGATTTCCCGCCACATCACGGCTATCTGTCTGCCGACAACCGGCGCGTCGCGCATTGGCGCCAGCAACTTGCCGCGGCACCCGCGGTGCGCGTGGGCATCGCCTGGCGTGGGGGCATGCTGCGCTCGCGGCAGACCGTGCGATCGATCGGGTTGCCGCAATGGCTGCCGCTGTTGCGCAGCAGCGGCGTAGAGTTTTACGCGCTACAGTACGGCGACATCGCGGCGGAGCTCGCAGCTTTGCGCGTCGAATCCGGCACCGCGCCGGCATCGCTTGGCAGCGCGGTCGACGACCTGGACGAACTTGCCGCGATAGTGACGACGCTCGATCTCATTATCAGCGTCGACAATACCGTCGCTCATCTCGCCGGCGCGCTCGGCAGACCGGTATGGACTCTGCTGCCCGCCAGCCCCGAGTGGCGTTATCCGCGGCACGGCGACGCGATGCCGTGGTATCCGTCGATGCGGCTCTTCCATCGTGCGCGGGGAGAGACCTGGCAACCTGTGCTGGAACGCGTATGCGCGGAGCTCTGCCGCGTCGAGCGGGGATAGTTGAAGCGGCACATGTGCAATCCGAATGCAGGCGGGACCGCATGAGTGTTCCCGCGTGGCTTGCATTTCTGCTGCCGCGCCGCGGCGCACGCGGCGCACCGGCCGCGCCGCTCGACGCATGTGCCGAAGATGCGCGCCGTGGCGCGCGCGTCGATTTCGACGCCGGCCTGGCCGCCTACGCGTCGCAAGACTACACGACCGCAATCGTCCGCTTCAAGCGCGTTCTCGAGTCCCGACACGACGATGCGGACGCGCACAACAATCTCGGGTTGAGCCATCTCGGCCTCGGACACAACGAGGACGCGCTGGACGCGTTTGTCCTCGCGACGCATTTTCGTCCGCATTTTCCAGGGGCGTTTTACAACATGGCATTGGCGGCTTTGCATGGCGGCGATTTCAAGCAGGCCGTAACGAGCCTCGAGCAAGCGCTCGAGCTCGATCCCGAATTTGTCGCCGCTCACAGCACGCTCGGCTATGTACTGACTCACCTGACCGGCGATTTTGAGCGGGGCGCCGCCCATATCAGAAGAGCATTGGCGATCAGCCCCGATGACGTCGACGCGCTGTGCAACTACAGCGCCGTGCTGGCGCAGGCAGGAAATGCGGAAGACGCCATCGGGATCTGCCTTCGACTGCTGACGGAACATCCTTCTTTGCACGAGGCCCGGCTGAACCTCTCCTTGGCGCGCCTCAAGCTGGGACGCTTTGCCGAGGCGTGGCCCGACTACGAGGCGCGCAAACTCGCGCGCGGCAACTATATTCCGCGCGCGCTCGACTTGCCCGAATGGCGCGGTGAGCCGCTGCAGAACAGGAAACTGCTCATCTACGCGGAGCAGGGCATCGGCGATCAGATCATGTTCGCATCCTGCGTGCCCGATGTACTTGACGGCGGCGCAGCTTGCATGCTCGAGTGCGCGCCGCAGCTGGTGCCCTTGTTTACGCGCTCGTTTCCATTAGTTACGGTCGTGCCGCAGGCGCAAGCGGACGCGGTGCTCGCCCGTGTGGCACGGGAATTTGGCGTCGACTACGCGGTGGCTGTCGGCAGCCTGCCCGCGCATTTTCGCAATGACGTGACCGAATTTCCCGGCGGCACCGGCTATCTGCGCGCGGCGCCGGCGCGGGTCGAGTTCTGGAGCGAACGCCTCGCCGCGCTGGGGCCGGGACTCAAAATCGGCATCTCGTGGTCGGGTGGCGCGCCTTCCACGCGCGGCGCGGAGCGATCGACGCAGTTGTCCGCCTGGACGCCCATTCTGCAGCAGCGGGGATGCCATTTCGTCAGCCTGCAGTACGGCGAAGCGGGTACCCAATTGCCGGCAACACTGCGCGGGCAAACGGCCACGTTGCACGACTGGCGTGAAGCGATCGACGATTACGACGAGACCGCGGCGCTCGTCGCGGCGCTGGATCTGGTGATCACGGTGCAGACCGCCCTCGTGCATCTGGCCGGGGCGCTGGGTACGCCAGCGTGGGTGATGTTGAGGAGCGGGTGCGAATGGCGTTACGGCGAGCACGGGGAAACGATGCCATGGTATCCGCGTGTACGCCTGCTACGACAGCCGCGCGCCGGCGACTGGAATCCGGTCATCGCGCGTGTGGCGCA
>JBDSSV010000237.1:0-3961 GCA_039928535.1 Burkholderiales bacterium | reverse complement strand
GCCGCGGTGCTCGACCACGACTTCGGCAAAGGCCAGCAGCTGAAGAATACGTTTCGCTTTACGCGGTACGACAAGTTTTACCAGAACGTGTATCCCGGGGGCGCTGCAACCGCAGCGGGAACGCTGCCGCTGGCCGCGTACAACAACGACAACCAGCGCCTAAACACTTTCAACCAGACCGATCTGACGACGAAATTCTCTACCGCGGGCTTCGAGCACACCTTGCTGACGGGCATCGAGCTCGGCCATCAGGACAGCGACAACAAGCGCAATACCGGCTTCTTCGGCGCCGCCACGGCCATCACGGTACCCACGCCGAATCCGTACGCGCTCGCTACCAGCTTTCGACCGAACACTACGGATGCCAACAACAAGGTGTCGGCCGACGTCGCCGGACTCTACGTGCAGGACCAGATGGCGCTGACTAAGGAATGGAAACTGCTCGGCGGCCTGCGCTACGACTACTTCAAGGTCAATTTTGAAGACCGCCGCACCCTCGTGCCGGCGACCAACCTCGCGCGCACCGATATCGGCTACAGCCCGCGCGCCGGCGTGATATGGACGCCGAACGCCGCGTCGACTTATTACGTGAGCTACAGCTATGCGTTCCTGCCGTCAGCTGAACAACTGGGCCTGGTGACGACCAACGTTTCGCTCGATCCGGAAACGGCGAAGAACTACGAAGCCGGCGCGCGCTGGGACGTGCTACCGAGACTGACTTTCACCACGGCGGTGTTCCAGCTCGAACGCATCAACGTGAAGAGCGTCAATCCCGTGGTTCCCGGCACTTTTGTGCAGACCGGCCAGCAGCGCACGCAGGGAGTGGAGCTCAGCCTGCAGGGCGATGTCACGCGTAACTGGCTCGTCTATGGCGGATACGCGTACATGAACGCAAGAGTCGCCAAGCCTTTCAATTCAAATACGACTGCGACCGCGGTGTCACTGGTCCCGGCCGGCAACAAGGTAGGGCTCGTGCCGGAACACACGCTGTCGCTGTGGAACAAATTCAATCTCGGCAATGGCTGGGCGACCGGGCTGGGCGCGATCTACCAGGGCGCGTCGTATACCTCGTTCCTGAATACGGTGAAGCTCCCCGCCTTCGTGCGCGCCGACGTTGCGCTTTACTACACCTTCCCCGGCGCCAAAACGCGCATTGCGCTGAACGTCGAAAATATTTTCAACAAGAAATACTGGCCGACCGTCGACGGCGACAACAACATCAGCGTGGGCGCGCCGGTCAACGCCCGCCTGACGCTGTCGACGGCGTTTTAAAATTCCGCGTATCCGTTGCATAACCCCAAGGAGAGTTACCGTGATGATGAAGAGCGTTTTGATCCTGTTCCTGACTATGTCAACCGGCGCCGCATTCGCGGCAGCGAAGTGCCCCAAGTACGAAAAAAACGAGTGGATGTCCCAGGCCGACGCCAAGGCCAAAATCGAGGCGCAGGGCTACAAGATCGATAAATTCAAGATCGACGGCAACTGTTACGAGATCTACGGCACCAACAAGGACGGCAAGAAAGCTGAAGTCTATTTCGACGCCAAGACGCTGGACATCGTCAAAGCTGAAATTAAAAAATAACGGAAGTCCGTAGCGTGGCTGCCGCCGTCATTCGCGTGTGGGACCCGCTGGTGCGCTTCGTGCACTGGAGCGTCGCGCTGCTGGTCGTCATTGACCTGCTCAACGAAGCAGGCGCCAATCCGTGGCATCGCGACCTCGGCTACGCCGCCGGCGCGCTGGTTGCGCTGCGGCTGGTCTGGGGCATTTTCGGATCGCATCACGCGCGCCTGGCATCGATGGCGGCGAGCGCGCGCCGGCTGCCGGCTTACGTTCGGAAGTCCATGTCCGGACGGCGGCGCTTTTACGCCGGGCACAATCCGTTGGGCGCATGGATGGCTTTCGCGCTCTGGGGGCTGGTGCTGGCTGTCGTGATAACAGGATGGATGCTGCAACTCGATACTTTTTGGGGCGACGAGTCGCTCCAGGCATTGCACGCCGCGGCGGCCTATGGACTGGCTACCTGCATCGTAGTCCACGTTACGGGGGCAATCATCACCAGCGTTGTGTCGCGCACCAATCTCGTCAAAACCATGATCACGGGTAACAAGCTCGATAAAAACGCCTAGCCGCAAAACCGCTGGCGGCATGGCCGACGGCGTCGTGTATAGTTAAATGCGCATCAACAGCGCCTTGGAGGCCGCTTGGCACAACACGATCCCGATCTGAAAATCATCGCCATCGAGGCGTTCCCGACTTCGTTCCCGGTCAAGCCGGAAGACAGCATCAGCCTCGGCGTGGGGCGCGTCGTCAAGCGCGACGCCGTCATCGTCAAAGTCACCACGGCCGGCGGCGTCATCGGCTTCGGCGAATCGCACCATGGGCGCGCGCCGGGCACGGTCGCGCATCTCGTCAATACGACATTGAAGCAGCTCGTGCTCGGCATGAACGCAGCGGATGTCGTCGGCGTGTGGAAAAAAATCTACGATAAGCAGCTCGCGAGTCACGGCATGGGCGCGGGCACCTGCCTGGCCATGAGCGGAGTCGACCAAGCGCTGTGGGACATACGCGGCAAAGCGGTTGGATGGCCCTTGTACAAATTGCTTGGCGGCAGCGCACGGCCGATACCGGCGTACGCCGGCGGCGTGTCGCTCGGCTATCAGGATCCCAAAGCGCTGGTCGCCGAGGCGCGGCCGCATCTCGAGGCCGGCTACAAAGCATTGAAACTGCGCGTCGGCGACTCGCCCAAGCGCGATCTGGAACGCATCGCTGCCGTGCGCAAGGCGTTCGGCGATGAGCTCGTGATACTCACGGACGCCAACATCGGCTACAGCGTCGACGACGCGCGCGCCGTCATGCCGGCGATGGAAGACATGAACGTCGGCTGGCTGGAAGAGCCGTTCCCGCCGCACGATCATCGCAGCTATGAACTTGCCGCCACGTTCAGCAGCGTGCCGCTCGCCGCCGGCGAGAACCACTACACGCGCTACGAATTCGACCGCGTGATCGAAGACGGCGCGATCACCATCCTGCAACCCGATCTGTCCAAGACCGGCGGCATCACCGAAGCGCTGCGCATAGCGGCGATGGCGTCGGCGTACAAACTCCAGATTAATCCGCACACGTCGATGACCGGCATCAACATGGCGGCATGCATCCATTTTCTGGCGGCGATCGACAACGGCGGATATTTCGAGGGCGACGTGTCGCGCAACAATCATTTCCGCGACACCCTCACCACCACGCCGTACGTCGTCAACAAGGACGGTTGCGTGCGGCCGCTGGAAAAACCCGGCATCGGCGTCGAAGTCGACGAAGCGTTCATCAGGAAGCATCCGGTCATCGAAGGGCCAAGCTACGTTTGAAAAATTAAAGCGGGATTAACCGCCGATGAAAATCAAAAGCGCCGCATTCCTGAACATGCTTGTATAGGCGTTAATATCAGCGTCTATCTGCGTTCCTCGACGGTCAATAAAGCTTTCGCATGAAGAAAAAACAGATCATTGCCATCGGCGGTGCCGCGATCACGCCCGAACTCGACAATCTGCTGCTCGTCGATTATTTTCTCAAGCAGACGCGCAAGCGCAACCCCAAAGTCTGCTTCATCGGCGCAGCACACGGCGACGCGGATGCGGGACGGTTGCGTTTCTACGCCGGCTTCAGCCAGTTCGCCTGCCGGCCTACGCACCTGCCGCTGTTCGCGCGCACGCCGCGTGACCTGGCGTCGTTCGTGCTCGAGCAGGATGCGATCTTCGTCGGCGGCGGCAATACGCGCAGCATGCTCGCCGTATGGCGCGAGTGGGAACTCGACCGCCATCTGCGCGCGGCGTGGGAACGCGGCGTCGTGCTCGGCGGCGCCAGCGCCGGCTCGATCTGCTGGTTCGAGCACGGCGTTACCGACTCCGTCGCGGGGCCGCTCACCGCCATGCCCTGCCTCGGTTTCCTGCCGGGCGCCAATTGCCC
>JBDSSV010000236.1:0-9630 GCA_039928535.1 Burkholderiales bacterium | reverse complement strand
GCCAGCCCGAAGGGTTGCAGCCAGAATCGGCGATGGCCGCGTTGCTCGTCTTGGCAATAGAACGACTATTGCCTTCACCGGGCGCCTTGCCCTCACCAATTCTGGCGGCAACGCACACGTGTTTCATGGTGTTAGGCGCTCTAGGGAAGCCCGCGTCGGTCGCGCGGCGGCTGCGCGCTGCCAGCTAACTAAAACGCTTATTGCGCAAATCGCCCGCGAATTTCGTCGCTACGCGCGCGCGCGATCAGGCGCTCGGCATCCTCGTTGAGCAGCACGCGCGCCGCAACCAATTTTGCGGCGGCCGCTTCAACCTTCTTCACATAGTCCGCATGATTGCCATAGCGCTCCCCCAGCGACAGCCGCGGATCTTTGGCTGCCTCGCGTTCCTCCCGCGTCGCCGCGAACGGCTTGTACGTCCCGTCGCGGTCGCATAATTCGCCTGCGGGAAACGGCGCGCGGTAATAGTTCCAGCCGGTGTAGGTCGCGAGCGGTACCGCAATATCGGTCAGCCGTATGCCCGCAATTTCGTTGCCGTCAGCGTCGACCTGCGTCACCAGCGTGCGGTACGGCCGCGACATGTCCATCTCGGGCTTGACCCAGTCTTTCAGTACGCCGATCGCGTTGACGCGGCGCGCGACCGCGATGCCGGGTATGGCGGGAAACGCGAGCTGCTCAGGGGTGGTGAACGTCTGGTCGCCGATGCGCGGGGTCATAGAGGGCGGTGGCAGCCGGCCCTCGCTCGCCCATTCGTCGAGCGCGACGAGCAGCGCACGCAGTGCCGGCGTCGGGCTGTGCGGATTGCGCGGATTCACGCACGAACCCTGAGTCGAGGTCATCCAAGCGGCGCCGCCGTGCTGCGTGCCCGCAATCAGATAGGCGCGCGCATGGCCCGGCAGCTCGACATCGCGTACGCCGAGCGGGTCGGTGACGAGCAGCGACGCGCCTTTCTGCCAGTATTCCGTCGACGTGTTGGTTTCCATCCACAGCGGATCGAAACCGTCGCCGCGCAAGAGGCCGGCGGTCTTGCCGGTCACAGGATCGGTCATGCGCGCGCTCGAAAACGGAAAGGCGTTTTCGGGAAACGTGTGGTCTTCATGCTGCGTGCCGGTGCGGTTGGCCTGCGCGAATTCATGGTTGAGGAAAACGCCGCCGGCGCCGCCCGTATGCGCGAGCACGCCGTCGAACACCTTGCGCGCGCCTTCGTCCTGATTGAAGCCGTCGTGCACGAAATCGCGCAGGAAGCGCCCGCTTTGCGAAATGCCGAACGCGAGCGTGGTGCGGATGCCGGGCCGCGCGGGGTTTGCGTTGCCTTTGCTGTCGGCCGCGTCATTGCGCAGGAACGAGATCAGATCGCGCGTCGCCGCCATGCCGATGCCGAGTACGCGCGGATCTTTTGCCGGGTAGTGGAATTCGTAGAGCGTGCCGGGCTCGGGTTGCGTGCCCGCAGGCAGTAACTCGAGCGCGCGCGGCCCCGCGTAAGCCCACCGCGCCGCCGGAATTTCCACACGTTCATCAGTTTCGCCGCGGCGGGCGGTGAGTTTCGCCTGGCTTTGATCGAGCGTGGCCGCTTCGTACGACAGCTTGAACGTTTGTGCGCGCGGCGGCTCGCCGGGTTTGGGCGGATCGACGCGCGTGCGGGTGCCGCTGACGAGTTCATCGCGAATGAGGCGCACGATGGTCTTGCCGTCCGCGGTCGCAATCACCGGTTTCATCGCCATGCCGTTGGCCGTGCGCGGCGCTTCGGAATCCCAGCCGCTCCACGCGAGCGTATAACCCATGCGGAAGAACAGCCCGGTGCCCGCGTCATCCGCGGATTTGGGATCGTTGGTGGCGGCGACCGAGGCCGGTTTCGCATCCATTAGTCGCGCGTGGATGAACTTGCGGCCGCGGTTCGTGACGTCGTAAATGATCTTGTGGTTGCCGCGCGCCGCATCGGCAGGGCGCAGCAGAAAAAAATCGGCCTCGTATTCGACGCGCCCGCGCGCATTGCGCGGCGCGCGGTCGAGATTGACGATGACCTTGTTGCGCGCATCTGCCGGATCGAGCTCGCCTTTGAACGTGCCGCGCACGCGCTCATAGGCGCCGGTAGTGCCGTAACTTGCGCCATCCGCGAATGGTTCGACCGCGGCGACATTGATTTCCGTGACGCGCGCATCAGTCGCGGTGCACGCGGCGAGCAACAGCACGCCCGCGATTGGGGAGATGCGCATCGGGAACGTTATTTGAGGTTGGGCAGATTGAGCGGCAGCATGTCGAGCTTGTCGATCAGCAGCGCGTATTCGTCTTTGCCGCCGAGCTGCTCGAGGCAGCCGATGGTGCGGGTCTTGAGTGCGTCCGGCGCCGCGCCGTCGGTGCCGGTCAGGAGTGCAGCTACGTCGGGGAAGTCCGCGGCGCTCGCAAAATTTCGGCAATCGCCCAGCATCGCATCGATCTCGGCCCGGTTCATTGTGGTACTGAACTTCATCGTCGAATCGAAACTCATCGCGGCTCCCCCGGATATGTTCATGCATGACGTGAGCGGACAGGGCACGCTGGAACCGGCCTCGCGGACAAGAGCCGGGGCTCCAAGGTTCGACGCGCGGGGGGGCATTCCGCTATGATTGCCGCCTTTCCTCTACCGCAGAACCTCCCATGGCCCAATACGTTTACACCATGCAGCGCGTCGGCAAGGTCGTGCCGCCCAAGCGCCAAATCCTGAAAGACATTTCGCTGTCGTTTTTCCCAGGCGCCAAGATCGGCGTGCTCGGGCTCAATGGCTCGGGCAAATCGAGCCTGCTCAAGATCATGGCGGGCGAAGACAAGAACTACGACGGCGAAGCGGTGCCGATGCCGAATATGCGCATCGGGTTCTTGCCGCAGGAGCCCGAGCTCGACCCCGACAAGACGGTGCGCGAAATCGTCGAGGAAGGTCTCGGCGAAATAAGCGAAGCCAAAAAGAAACTCGATGAAATTTATGCGGCTTACGCGGAGCCGGATGCCGATTTCGACAAGCTCGCCTCGGACCAGGCCAAGTACGAAGCAGTCATCGCCGCGGCGGGCGGCGACACCGAGCACCAGCTCGAAATCGCCGCGGACGCGTTGCGCCTGGCGCCGTGGGACGCCAAGATCGGACCGCTGTCGGGCGGCGAAAAACGCCGCGTCGCGCTGTGCCGTCTGCTGTTGTCGAAGCCCGACATGCTGTTGCTCGATGAGCCGACCAACCATCTCGACGCCGAAAGTGTCGACTGGCTCGAGCAGTTCCTGCTGAAATTCCCGGGTACCGTGGTGGCGGTGACGCACGATAGGTACTTTCTCGACAACGCGGCGGAGTGGATCCTCGAACTCGACCGCGGCCGCGGCATACCGTGGAAAGGTAATTACAGCTCGTGGCTCGAGCAGAAAGACGAGCGCCTCACGCAGGAAGAGGCGACCGAGTCGGCGCGTCAGAAAACCATCAAGCGCGAGCTCGAGTGGGTGCGTCAGAACGCGAAAGGCCGCCAGGCCAAGAGCAAGGCGCGTCTCGCGCGCTTCGAAGAACTGTCGTCGCACGAATACCAGAAGCGCAACGAGACTTCGGAAATCTTCATTCCCGTCGCCGACCGTCTGGGCGACAGCGTGATCGAGTTCAGCGGTGTCAGCAAAGGCTACGGCGACCGCCTGCTGATCGACGATCTTTCGTTTGCAGTGCCGCCTGGCGCTATCGTCGGCATCATCGGTCCCAACGGTGCGGGTAAATCCACGCTGTTCCGCATGATCGCTGGCAAGGAAAAACCGACCAAGGGCAAAGTCGAGATCGGCAAGAGCGTAAAGCTCGCGGTAGTCGACCAGTCGCGCGACGAACTCGAAGCCGACAAAACCGTATTCGATTTCATCTCGGGCGGGTCGGACATGCTGAACGTCGGCAAATTCGAAATGCCGTCGCGCGCCTATCTCGGCCGGTTCAATTTCAAGGGAACTGACCAGAGCAAAAAAGTCGGCAATCTGTCGGGCGGCGAGCGTGGACGGCTGCATCTCGCGGCGACGCTGATCAAGGGCGGCAACGTGCTGCTGCTCGACGAGCCGTCGAACGATCTCGACGTCGAAACGCTGCGCGCGCTCGAAGATGCGCTGCTCGAATTCGCCGGCTGCATCCTCGTCATCTCGCACGACCGCTGGTTTCTCGACCGCATCGCCACCCATATCCTCGCCGCTGAAGGGGATTCGAAGTGGACGTTCTTCGACGGCAACTACCAGGAATACGAAGCGGACAAGAAAAAGCGCTTGGGTGAAGAGGGCGCGAAGCCGAAGCGGATACGGTTCAAGCCGCTTAAGTAACGCTGGCGGGCATTCGGAAAACTGCGTCGCCCGCGCGGGGGCGACGGTTGGGCAGAGTGGCCGTCACTCGCCTTTGATTTTCGCCCGCTTGATGACATCCCCCCACTTGATGGTTTCAGATGCCATCAGTTTTCCGAATTCCGCCGAGCTCATTTTTTTAGGCACGGCGCCTTGCAGAGCGAGCTTTTTTACGAGCTCAGGCGACGCCAGTCCTTCTTCGATGACATCGTGCAAGCGCTCGATGACGGCTGGTGGCGTGCCGCGCGGCGCGAACATGCCGAACCAGATATAGGTTTCATAGCCGGGAACGGTTTCGCTCACGGTCGGCACATTGGGGAACTCCGGATTACGCTTCAAGCCACCGGTGGCCAGCAGCCTGAGGCGGCCGCTGGTGATTTGCGTCATTACAGTTGGCAGGGAGCCAAAGTAGACCTGCGTGTTGCCGGCCATCGCGCTGATTGCGGCAGGCCCGCCACCCTGATAAGGCACGTGCAAGATGTCGACGCCGGTAATGATCTTAAGCAATTCCGTATTCAAGTGCGGGAATCCGCCGATGCCCGAAGACGCGTAGGTAAGCGCTCCCGGCCTGGCCTTGGCGAGCGCGAGCACCTCCTTTACCGACTTGACCGGCAGTTGCGGCGTGACGGTGAATGCGCCGTCGGAGTAACCGAGAAACGCTACGGGTGCAAACGAATCGACGAGGTCGACCGGCGGATTCGGCTTGTCGATCAGAAAGCCGTAGGCCGTCGAGGTAATCAATACCGTGTAGCCGTCGGGCGGCGCCGCGGCGGCAATTTGCAGGCCGAGAATACTGCCGGCGCCGGCACGGTTATCGATGAGCACCGTTTGCTTGAGGCGAGTGGTCATATCCGCCGCGACGAGCCGGCCCACGACATCGGTGCTGCCGCCAGGCGCCCAGGGAACGATGGCGCGGATCGTACGTTCCGGGAATTGTGCAGCCGTGACTGCCGGTGCCCACGCGACAGACCCGAACAGCAGGCAGACGCTCCCCATCCCAACAAACGGCTTCGCATTCATACGGCATCTCCTGAGTGACGAATTTAGCCGATGCTAGTGTGAAGCAAAGGTTCTGTCGAGTTTGTGCGCGACGCTCATGAGGTGGATTCATTCCCGCACCACGCTTTGCGCACGCGCGAACGAGCCGTGCGGATTCAGGGTGCCAGCAATATGAAGCCGGCGGTCAAGCGCGCCCGGGCGAAGCAGGCGCCAAGCCCGGGCGCATCTGCTTCAAGTTGCTGAAATAGGCATGGTTCGCAGTCCGGGTTTGTAGGATTGAGGGGCAATTCGCCGGCGCAAGGGTGCATTCCCTTGCACTTCCTGCCGGTTACATACAATATACAAAGCCTATGCGTGTGGCATGCAGATATTGCCGGCGGCATGCACGACTTCCGGATCGTTAGAGGTGAAATGTTGGGAAATCTGAGCACGCGCACGCGTCTCATGCTGTTACTGGTGCTGGCGGCCATCCCGGCGCTCGCGTTGACCGTCTACACCAGCGTTACGCAGCGCGTAGCGGCAGCATCGCAGGCGCGCGAAGACATCACCAGCCTCGCGCGCATCGGCGCCCAGCAGCAGTCGCAGATCGTCGATGGCGCCAAGCAGCTGTTGATCGGGTTTTCGCTCGTGCCCGCCGATATGCGCAACGACCGCGAGCGCTGCAGCGAATACGTGCGGCAGGTCCTGCAGAAAACCGCCGGCCTCTATTCGTCGATGGGACTCTACGGTCCCGACGGCGACGTGAAATGCGCGGGCTCATTTCTTGATCGCGGCGCGCAACGCGCGACCGAGAGTGGTCAGTTCGCGATCGGCGAATATCCACGCCCGCCGCCGTCGAAGCCGGATGGCTTCACGTTGAACTACCCGATCGTCGACGCGCAACGCAACATGGTCGATGTCGCATTCGTCGTCCTCAATTTGACGGAGTTCGGCGAGCTTGCCGCGAAGCTGCCGCTGCCGGACGCCACGGTGCTGACGGTCGTCGACCGCAACGGCATCGTATTGGCGCGCACTCCCGGCGGCAACGGCTTCGTCGGCCGCAAGGTCGAGCCGGCGCAGGTGCTGGAAAACATGCTGACGGGCGCGAGCGGCGTTTTTTCCGGCGGCAGCGCGGACGGCGCACAGCTGTATGCCTGGCAGAGCGTCAACGAAATGAACGGCGCCACTGCGGTGCGCGTGCTGGTCGGCGTGCCGCTAAGCGCGGTCTACGCGGGCGCCAACGAAACACTGATCAAGACGCTCGCTGGCGTGCTGGTGGTCACGCTGTTGTTGCTGGTCGGCGCGTGGTACGGCGTCGAGCGGTTTTTCCTGCGCAACGTGCGCACGCTGCTCTCCGCCGCCAACCGAATTCGCGCAGGCGACCTGGGCGCGCGCACCGGCATGAACTACGGCAACGAGGAATTGAGCCGGATCGGCAAGGCGTTCGACGAAATGGCCGAGACGCTGCACGAACGGCAGAAGCGCATCGACAGCGCGATCACGACGCTGCAACAGCAGGCGATCACCGACGCGTTGACCGGCGTGAACAACCGGCGCTATCTCTACGAAACGCTACCGCGTGAAATCGTGCGCGCGAAACGCGCCGGCACGACGATAGGCGTGGTCGTCATCGACCTCGACCATTTCAAGCGCATCAACGACAGCTACGGGCATGAGGCCGGCGACATGGTGCTGCGCTGGGTCGGCAACGTGCTGCTCAAGAGCACGCGGGGCAGCGACATCGTGTGCCGTTACGGCGGCGAAGAGTTTTGCGTGGTGTTGCCGGAAGTGTCGAGCGCCAGCGTGCAGGCGAAGGCGGACGAGATCCGGCGGGCACTGATGGAGCTCAATCTTGATTACTGCGGCAAGCCGCTGAAAATCACGGCCTCGTTCGGCGCCGCGATTTATCCGGAGCATGGTGAAGACGCCGATACGCTGCTGCGGCTGGCGGATGAAGCGCTCTATCGTGCCAAAGGTGCCGGCCGTAACCGCGTCGAGGTTTACAGCAGAGAACCAGCCGTGCAAGAAGTCCGTCTGGCGGCGACGGCCACCGAGCGCGTCGCCGCCACGAGCGCGTCGCCGCCGTCGACAGCGAGTGTCAGCAAGATTAAAACCGCCAGTTTTGCGCGCGCACCGCAGCAACCGCCGCTGCCGGTAGTGCAGTCTGATGGCGCCCCCGACCGGGCCGCCGCGCTGCAGGTGCTGACCGGGCCGATAGTCGGCAAGGAGTTTCCGCTCGCCAACGTCGCGACCTCGATCGGCAAGGCCGGCGACGAGATCGCCATGATCACGCGCTCCGCGCACGGCTACTTCCTCACGCACGTTGAAGGACCCCGGTTCCCGGTCGTCAACGGCAGCACGATCGAATCGCGCGCACGCCGCCTGGCCGACCACGACGTGATCGAAGTGGCAAAAGTGAAGATCGTATTTTTCTACAAGTAAACCGCAGCCGGCGCCGTCCGCGGTTGCCGGCGGGTCGAGTGGCCTTGGATATTTACCTGAACGCTGCTGCAGGCTGCTTGCGCGAAGCAGCAGTTCGATAAGTGGTAACGCGCGCACGTTCGCCTCGCGCCGGAGGGCGGAGTAACAGGGAACGGATCGCGGATACTCTCCCTGCTATACTCCGCCCCACGCGGCCTTGTTGACCAGTCCCCCTGCCGCTGTCGATTTCGACACTTTCTTATTTTCCGCCTGTGACTGGCACCCTTTTGGTGACGGGCCGGTCCTTTCTGGAAATCATAATGTCATTTGCAAATCTCGGTTTGTCCGCCGATCTTGTACGCGCGGTCGCCGAACACGGCTATACCATTCCCACCCCCATCCAGCTGCAGGCGATTCCCGCCGTGCTTGCAGGCGGCGATCTTTTGGCCGGGGCGCAAACAGGTACCGGCAAGACCGCGGGCTTCGTTCTGCCTATCCTGCAACTGTTGTCGACCCGCGAGGGTGCCAAGACCGCCAGCGGGCGTAAACCTGTCCGCGTGCTGATCCTCGCGCCGACGCGGGAACTCGCCGCCCAGATCGAGGAAAGCGTGCGCGTCTACGGCAAATACTCGAAGAAGTCGTCGACGGTTGTATTCGGCGGCGTCGGTATCAATCCGCAGATGATCAATCTGAAGCGCGGCGTCGATATACTCGTCGCCACGCCGGGTCGCCTGCTCGACCTGCACCAGCAGCGCGCCGTCGACCTGTCGCACATCGAGATCCTTGTTCTGGACGAAGCCGACCGCATGCTCGACATGGGCTTCATCCACGACATCAAGCGCATCCTCGCGCAATTGCCCAAGCGCCGGCAGAACCTGCTGTTCTCGGCGACCTTCTCTGCGGAGATTAAGGCGCTGGCCGACAACCTGCTCAATGCGCCGGCGATGATTGAAGTCGCGCGCCGCAATTCAACGGTGGAGATCATCAGTCAGAAAATCCATCCGGTCGATCGCGACCGCAAGCGCGAACTGCTGTCGCATCTCATCAAAACGAACAACTGGCACCAGGTGCTGGTGTTTCTGCGCACCAAACACGGCGCCGACCGGCTGGTGAAGCAGTTGATCCAGGACGGCATCACCGCGCTGGCGATCCATGGCAACAAGAGCCAGGGCGCGCGCACGCGCGCGCTCGCCGAGTTCAAGACGGGCGATCTGGCGGTGCTGTGCGCCACCGACATCGCCGCGCGCGGAATAGACATCGACCAGCTGCCGCACGTGGTCAACTACGATCTGCCGAACGTCCCTGAGGATTACGTGCACCGCATCGGCCGCACCGGCCGCGCGGGTTCCACGGGCGAAGCGATTTCGCTCGTCTGCGTGGACGAGCATGAGTTTCTGCGCGACATCGAGAGACTGATCAAGCGCGACATTACGGAGGAAGTCATCTCCGGTTTTGAGCCGGACAGAAATGCCAAAGCGCAACCGATCTTGCAGAAACAGGGAAGAGGACAGAGACAAGGCCAGCAGCGTGGACAACAACACGGTCAGCAGCGGCGCAGCGGCGGGCCAGGCCAACCGCGCGGCAAGTCCGGCGGCGGTGGCCGCCGTCAGGGTCGCGGCACGCCGCCGGCACAGCCGCGGCACCCGAGTGGCGGCGCGAAGGCGAAGCCGCAACACGGCCGGCCGAATCACCAGGCTGCACCCGCTCATCAAGCCAAACCAGCGGCCGCAGCAAAAAGCGGTTCACACGCGCCTGCAGCGCCCGCACCCGCGGCGAAGAAGCCCTCGTTTGTTTATCGTTCGGGCGGCCGGTTTCGCTGAGGGGTTTTTTTCGTTCACCGGGTGGCAGACCCGGGGCTGTTTTCCATTCTCCTTCCTCCATCACCGGGTGGCAGACCCGGGGCTGGTTACCTTCTTTTGC
>JBDSSV010000235.1:0-2803 GCA_039928535.1 Burkholderiales bacterium | reverse complement strand
AGCCAGAGCGAGCTCGGCGGCTACAAGGAAGTCATCGCGCGCATCGCCGGCCAGGGCGCGTATTCAAAACTCAAATTCGAATCCGGCGGCCATCGCGTGCAGCGCGTGCCGACGACCGAGACGCAGGGGCGTATTCATACGTCGGCCTGTACTGTCGCGGTGTTGCCCGAGGTCGATGCGGTGGCGGACGTCGTGCTAAACCCGGCCGAAATGCGCATCGACACCTTCCGCGCGTCGGGCGCGGGCGGCCAGCATATCAACAAGACCGATTCGGCGATCCGCATCACTCACCTGCCGACCGGCATCGTCGTCGAATGTCAGGACGACCGCTCGCAGCACAAGAACAAGGCGCGCGCGCTGGCAGTGCTCGCGGCGCGCATCAAGGATGCGCAGGTGCGCGAGCAAAATCAGAAAACCGCCGCCACGCGCAAATCCCTGATCGGCAGCGGCGACCGTTCCGAGCGCATACGTACCTACAATTTTCCGCAGGGCAGGGTCACCGATCACCGCATTAATCTCACGCTCTACAAGATCGCGTCCGTCATGGACGGCGATCTCGACGAGCTCACAGGCGCATTGAGCTCGGAGCACCAGGCTGAGCAGCTCGCGGCACTCGGCGAAGAGTCGCAAGCTGCCTGACACTCATCTCGCGATGCCCCCGACGATTGCACAGGCGCTCGCGACGGCGCGGCTCGATGCCGTCGATGCGCGGGTTTTGCTGCGACATGTCTGCAAAGTAAGCGACGCTTATCTCGTGGCGCACGCGCAGGATGCGCTGAGCGTGGCACAGGAAGGCGTTTTCGCGGCATTGGTCAAACGCCGCGCCGTCGGCGAGCCTGTTGCATACCTCACCGGCACGCGCGAGTTCTTCAGCCTCGAATTCAAGGTGACGCCGGCGGTATTGATTCCGCGACCCGATACCGAACTGCTGGTCGAAGCGGCGCTCGAAAATATTCCTGCCGGCAGCGCGTGCAGCGTCCTCGATCTCGGTACCGGCAGCGGCTGCATTGCGATCAGCATTGCGAAGCATCGCCCGCTCGCGCAGGTAGTCGCAGTCGATCGCAGCGCCGCTGCGCTCGCGGTCGCGCATGAAAATGCGGCGCGGCATGCGGCAGCCAACGTCGAATTGAAAATAAGCGACTGGTTTGCAGCGTTAGGAGATCAAAGCTTCGACGTGATCGTCGCCAATCCGCCGTATGTCGCTGACGGCGATCCGCATTTGCAGCGCGGCGACCTGCGCTACGAGCCGGGCGAGGCGCTGGCGGCGAGTGCCGACGGACTGGAGTGCATACGCACTATCGTGGCGAACGCGCCGCAGCACCTTAATCCCGGCGGATTTATCGCGCTCGAGCATGGTTACGATCAGGCGGTTCGCTGCCGCGAACTACTGATAGCGGCCGGACTTGCAAAAGTCTTTTCCCGCACCGATATAGGAGGTATTGAGCGGGTCAGCGGCGGGCGGTTGTCTTGACGCAGGCATGCCGCAACCTGTAAAATACCAGATTAATTCACTCAAGTATTCAGGAGTTATCGATGAGCGTTCAGGACGTTATCAAGGAGCAGGTCACCAAGAACCCCGTCGTGTTGTACATGAAAGGTTCGCCGGATTTTCCCCAGTGCGGTTTTTCGGCCAACGTGGTCGGCATACTGCGCGCGTGCGGAGTCGACAACTTCTTTTCGGTCAATGTGCTCGAAAACCCGGACATCCGCCAGGGCATCAAGGAATACGCGAGCTGGCCGACACTCCCGCAGCTTTACGTGAATGGCGAATTCGTCGGCGGCTCCGACATCCTGCGTGAAATGTACGAAAGCGGCGAACTGAAGAAAGTGCTGCAGAAATAATCGTCGCGCGATTAATTAAAAACGAGGGAGCCGCGGCTCCCTTTTTTATTGCAGAAATCGATAGACGTATTGGGCCAGCAAGGCGAACGCAATAAGCGCCAGCGCGCGCTTGACCCAGCGGCGAAACAGTACAGCATCGATGCGGTCGCGCACGCGCGCGCCGGCGACACCCGCGATGACCGCGACGACACAATAAGGCAGGGTTGCGAGCCATTGCGCCGTGGTCACGCCGCCATGCAAGGTGAGCACGGCAAACTGCGTCGATTTACCGACGAGAAAACATAGTTGCATGGCCTGCACCATCATGGCCGGGCCGATGCCCAGCGCGAGGTAATAAATAATGAGCGGCGGCGCCGCGACATTGGCGGTGCCCTCGAACAGGCCGGCAGCAGTACCGGCAAGCGGACCGAATGCACGTTCGTTGCGCTTGATCAGGGGCCAGTCGCCGCGCGTGAGACGGTCGAGGTTGAGGTACACGATGATGATGAGCGCGAGTAGCAACTGGTATGGCGTATCGGGCGCGGCCACGAAAATCCACGTGCCGGCGAGCGCGCCGAACGTGGCGTAGACCGGCATCATCCAGAAGCGCTTCAGCACGGGACCTAGCGGTCCGCTGGTGACGAGCGTGATGGCGACCGTCGCGAGCGTCGGCAGCAGTACGACGACGATGGCCGTGCGCATGTCGACGACCATGGCGACCATCGGGGTGGCGATAAACGGAAAGCCGAATCCCAGCGCCCCCTGGCTGAAACCCGCAAGGACGACCGCGAGCGTGAACCACAGGATAATGCCGATGGGAAGAGCTTCAATGGCCATCATCGCTGATCCGCCTATGCAATCTGCATCATTCTAACCCGCGGCACTTGCGCCGCACGCTACACGGTCGGCGGGCCGCGCTAGAATAACAGTCATGCAATTGGCAACGTACGATTACGTCAGCATTGGCGCGGGCTCGGCCGGC
>JBDSSV010000234.1:0-2534 GCA_039928535.1 Burkholderiales bacterium | reverse complement strand
AAATGAACTTGCGATTGAGGCATAACCACCCGTTGCAGGCGACGCGCGATAAGCAGCGCGCGTCTGAACGGGAACGTTATGCACCTTGACCCCGTCATCCCGAAGCACATCACGTTGACCGCTCTGCCATGAAACCTCAGCGATTTCCCATCCGCTTCGATAGCTGGTACGCAACCCTGTCAAGCGCATTGTTGCTGCCACCTTCGAAATCCTATATTGAGGTGGACGACGAGCAGGTCTGCGTTCAAATGGGCTGGGCGTTTCGATCCTGCTTTCCGCGAACAACCGTCGCCGGAACTGCGGAAATGCACAAAAACCCGCTCAGTCGCGGCGTGCATGGATTCGCCGGCCGATGGCTGGTAAACGGATCCGGGCAGGGCATTCTGACCATCGACCTGACACCCGGCCAACGCGGGTACGTCATGGGATTCCCGATTCGCCTGCGACAACTTATGGTGAGCGTAGCCGAGCCCCTGGCTCTGGCCACGGCCCTCAGGAACTCTGCCTAGACCACGTCGCGAATCGTGCGCTAGGCCAGCGCTTCCCAATACCGAATCATTCGAGCACGCATCGCTGCTTCGGGCATCACGCCGCGCCCGGCATCGAGATTGTCGAGCATGTATTCCGGCTTGTCGGTGCCCGGTATCACTGCCGTCACCGCCGGATGCGAGAGGATGAATTTCAAAAAGAACTGCCCCCACGTCTTGGCGCCGAATTCGGCGGCGAAATCCGGCAGCGGGCGCTGGCCCGCTTTGCGGAACAGTGAATTCCTGCCGAACGGCAGATTGATGAGCACTGCCGCGCCCGCATCGCGTGCGGCCGGCAGCAACGTCTCTTCCGCCTCGCGATCGCCGAGCGAATAGTTTACCTGCACGAAATCGGGCTTCTCGCGCGCGAGCACTTTACAGAACGCGCCATACTGGCGCTGAAAGCTCGTCGTCATGCCGACGTAGCGGGTGATGCCCTGCTTCTGCCATTCGCGCGGCAGATCCAGCCTGAAGTTCTCATCGCCGACATTCCACGCCTGCATGAGATCGACGCGGTTCGTTTTGAGACGGGCGAGCGATCGCTGCATGGAGGCGTTCGCGGACGCCGCGTCTGCGCCGGACGAATACTTCGTCGCAAGAAAGAGCTTGTCGCGCACTTTGAGATCGGCAGCGAGATCGCCGACGCGCTCCTCCGCGTGGCCGTATGAATGCGCCGTGTCGATGAGCTTCGCACCCCCCGCGACCATCGTCTCAATGACCTTGCGGCGTTCGGCGTATTTCACCGCGTCGTCCTCGAAATCGAAAATGATCGCGGTGCCGATGCCAATGATCGGCAGCCGCTCGCCGGTGCGCGGAATCGGCCGCGCGATGAGCGACTCGCCAGCCGCGAATGCGAGAGGGGCGAAACGCGCGGCAAGGACGCCCGCAGCTGATGCAGCGCCGGCTTCGAGCAAGCGGCGGCGCGAAACGTTGAGCGGTATGGTTTTCATTCAAGATCTCATGGAATGGGGTCGCGGATTGTGTTTATTCTATCCGCTGTTTTGCGCTTCCAGTAACAGCGCGCCGCTGTCGCTGCCGCACCCGCACTGACTCGATTGGCCAGTCTCGCATGCCGCCTTTGAGGGCATCCGTCGCCTTGCGTCAGTTGATCACCACGCCGCCTGCAGCACTTCGTGCAACAGATCGCGCTCGCGCACGAATTCACGCTTCGGATCGGCGTTGAAGTTCTTCAGTGAATTCTCTAGGACGTTTTTCAATCCCTCGCGCGGAAAATCGAGGTCGCGCAGCCGCGTTGGCATGCCAAGCGAAGTGAAAAAACTATCGAGCTGCTCCGCCGCGCGTTGCGGCGCTTCAGCTACCGGCATGCTGCCGTCCCACACGCCCAGGCCGCGCGCAAGATTTGCCATCGCCAGCGGATCGCGGCTACCGAGCCGGCGCAGCACGGCGCCGGTCAATGCGGTATTGGCTTCGCCCTGGCCGATGTGCGGAAACGATATGAAAAGCGACGTCGCGAACGCATAGGTCGCGCGCACCACCCAGTGGCGCGCTGCCGCGTTGCCGCCTTCGTCGGCGTCGCGATTGAGCAGGAATGCGGCGGTGCAAAGCTCGATGCGCGGCGTGGCATCGGTCGCGTCCGTGATTTTCGGCAGCGCGCGCGCCGCCAGCCGGTGCGCGTGCAGACGCACACCTTCGAGCAGCGGATTCACGTCCGTCCAGCCCAGATTCATTACGCTGCGCCAGTAGACCGAGCAGCCCGCCGTGCGGATGAGAGAAGCCGGCGCCGTGAGCAGGGCATCCGCATCCCAGAACAGCGCCCTGGGGCGCGTCTTCGGGTCGAAAAATTCCATGCGGTAATCGAGCATGTCATCGCGCAGCGCCGAGCCGCCGCGATTCTGCGCGGAGGTCGGCACGGTCAGCACGTTGATTATCGGTAGCTTTGGAGCCAGCAGCTTGGGGCTGATGGCTGGTGCGTTGTCGGGATACCGCGTAATCAGATCGTGCGGCGCGCCTTTTTCTGCAAGCAGGATGGCGACGACGCGCGTTGCC
>JBDSSV010000233.1:0-5733 GCA_039928535.1 Burkholderiales bacterium | reverse complement strand
GTTGCGATACGCGGGAGGTGCCGCGAGGGTCCGGATCATGGCGGATATCGGGCCATCATTGCCTCGCGACAGTCCACCCGTATGTATTTGCCATATTGACATCGCTGTGCGTGAAGCGGAGTATCTTACGCCCAGTGTGTCGGTCGTTATCTCAATGCGAGCATTACAGAGGAGGTCCGCCATGAAAATAGAGAAAAAGTATTTTCCGGGAACCATCGTTGCGCTGGCGCTGTTGCCGGCATTTGCTCATGCCGAGATCCTGGCAATGATGAATTACGAAACCAAGTCGCCGGATTCGATGAAGGCCCTCAAGAGCCCGGTCGCTTCAAAAGCGCGCCGCGAAGGCATCGCGGTCATCGACGTCGATCCGCAATCCAAAAACTTCGGCAAGATCGTGACCGATCTGCCGCTGCCGCCCGACACCGTCGCGCATCATATTTTCTACAACAAGGACGCGTCGAAAGCGTATATCACGGCCCTCGGGAAATCGGAATTGCGCGTGATCGACATGAAACGCAAGCCGTATCAGATAAAAACCATCGCCGTGCCCGGTTGCACGGTAGGGGAGGACCTGGCGTTTTCCGCTGACAGGAAGACCTGGTATCTCTCGTGCATGGGTTCGCAGAACATGATCGTCGGCGATGCCGTGGC
Organism: Burkholderiales bacterium; assembly: GCA_039928535.1. Classification (GTDB taxonomy): domain Bacteria; phylum Pseudomonadota; class Gammaproteobacteria; order Burkholderiales; family SG8-41; genus PALSA-1004. The sequence goes on along the minus strand of JBDSSV010000233.1, from coordinate 5,082 downwards.
TGATAAACCGCTCAGAACGGTGGCGTTGCCGAAACCCTATCCGCACGGGATCGCGATTCACGACGGCATCGACCGCATACTGCTCTCGAACACGGTGCGCGCGTCCGACCTCGGCGACGCCGGCGAATTCATCCAGGAGGTGAAGGCGAGCACCGGCGAGGTCGTGGGTGCGCACAAGGTGTCGACGAAACCGTCGCCAACCGGCGAAGCGCCCGTGGAAGTTACTTTCGTTCCCGGCTCGACGCCGCCTGTCGCGTACATAACGAACATGTATGCGGGTACGCTTTCAACCGCGACGTGGGACCCGGCAAAGAAAAGCTTCGCGGTCAGGCAGGTATACGATTTCGCCCCGCTCAAGGCCGGGGTGCCGCTGGAGATCTATTTCAACACGAAAGGCAGCCGCCTGTACGTGACGACCGCGAAACCCGGCCACCTTCACATATTCGATATCAGCAAAGAGGCGGGCACTCCGGTGCTGGTGAAATCCATTGCCACCGCGGAGGGCGCGCACCACGTCGCATTTACGCTCGACGGCCGCTACGCATACGTGCAGAACACGCTGCTGAACCTGCCCGGCATGAGCGACGGCTCGGTCACTGTGATTGATATGAAGAAGGAGGCGGTCGTCGGCAGCGTCGACACCCTCAAGAACAAGGGCCTCAATCCGAACAGTATCGTTTTGCTGCCGCATTGGAACGATCCCGCCGGGCATTGATGAAGAAAAAGTCTCGAAAATCTGAAAACTGCAAAAAAAACAGCCACAGTGGGCACAGAGAAAAACGAACCGAGATCGTTTTAGCGTTTTTTATTTCCTCTGTGTCCTCTGCGATGTCGATGGCAAACGCTTTTGACGGGCGGTTTTCATCTGCGTTTATCGGCGGCTAATACTGTTTTAGTTACTTCGCGACGTCGTGATTGGCCATGCGCTCCAACGCTTTCACCATCGCCGAGTGGTCCCACTTCGCGCCGCCGTTGGCGCTGCACGTATTGAACAACTCCTGAGCGGTTGCCGTGTTGGGCAGCGAAACGCCCAGCGCGCGTGCGCCGGCCAGCGCCAACGAAAGATCCTTTTGATGCAATTCGATGCGAAAGCCGGGGTCGAATGTGCGCTTGATCATGCGCTCGCCGTGCACTTCGAGGATACGCGAAGCCGCGAAGCCGCCCATTAGCGCCTGGCGCACTTTGGCGGGGTCGGCGCCGGCCTTGGAGGCGAACACCAGCGCTTCGCTCACCGCTTCGATGTTGAGCGCGACGATGATCTGGTTGCACACCTTGCAGGTTTGACCGTCGCCGTTCCCGCCGACCAGGGTGATGTTCTTGCCCATCAGTTCGAACACCGGCTTGACCTTGTCGAAGCCTGATTGCGGGCCGCCTATCATGATCGTGAGCGCGGCATTCTTGGCGCCGACCTCGCCGCCGGACACCGGGGCATCGAGATATTCGCAGCCGAGTTCGTTGATGCGCTTTGCGTAATTTTTGGTTTCGATTGGTGAAATCGAGCTCATGTCGACGACGATCTTGCCTTTGGCAAGCCCCTCGGCGACGCCGTTCGCGCCGAACAATACTTTTTCGACATCGGGCGTATCGGGCACCATGACGATGATGATGTCGGACTTCTGCGCTACTTCTTTCGCGCTTGCGCAGGCGGTGCCGCCGGCGCCGGTCAGCTCTGCCGGCACGCTGCTGCGTGAATTGAGAAACAGCTTGTGGCCGCCCTTGATGAGGTTGGCCGCCATGGGCTTGCCCATGATGCCGAGGCCGATGAATCCGATGTTGCTCATTTATGTTCTCCAGTAACGATTGATGCGGCGGACGTCAGGGCCCGCGCGCGAAAAGGATAGCAGAGTTCGCCGCTGCGTCGCGGGCTAAGCTATTGCGCGGCTGGTGCCGTCCGGCCGCGTAGTTGCACGACCATGATGATTGCCAGCAGACACAGACCCATCAGATCGGTCGTCCAGCCTGGTTTTATCAGCAGCAATGCGGCAACGATCAACAGCACCCGTTCCCACCAGCTGGCGACACGCAGCAGATAACCGAACAACCCGGCGGCAAGACAGATGGTGCCGATCGTCGCGGTAATGACCGAGTGAAGAATCACGGGCCACTCTCCGATCATGAGCAGCGAGGGTTCGAACACGAACATGAACGGCACGATGAACCCGGCGGCGCCTACGCGCATCGCTTCCCACCCGGATTTCCACAGGTCCGCTTTCGCGAGGCTGGCGGCGGCATATACCGCAAGCGCAACCGGGGGCGTGATCGCGGACAGGATCGCAAAGTAGAAGGCGAACATGTGGGCGGCCGGCACCGGCGCGCCAAGCTTGATGATCGCCGGTACTAGCAGCGAAACCATCACGATGTATGCAGGGGTGGTGGGCATGCCCATGCCGAGGATGATGCCGGCGATTGCCGTGAGCAGCAGCGCAAGCGGCAGCATGTTCTGCGCGAGGCCGACGACCACCTGGGTGAAGACGATGCCGAGACCGGTGATGGTCACGCACGCAATCACAATACCGGCGCAGGCGCAGGCCATGGCGACCGACAGCGTGTTCTTCGCGCCTTCTTCGAGCGCTTCGATGACGTTGCCCCACCGGAGTCCCTGCCGCGTGGTCCTGCGCAGCAACGCAACGGGCATGCAGGCGAGCGCGCCGACCAACGCGCACAGCGGCGCCGAATAACCGAGGACCAGTCCGACCAGTATGATCAGTATGGGTATGAACAAATGCCCGCGCTCCGCCAGCACGTTCAGCAGCCGCGGCAATTCATGCTTCGGCACGCCAATCAGCCCATGGCGTTTTGCTTCAAAGTGGACCGCGAAAAAAACCGCTATGTAATAGAGGAACGCCGGAATTGCCGCCCACAGCGCAACGGTCGCATAAGGCACGGACAGGAATTCCGCCATCACGAATGCCGCCGCGCCCATGACGGGCGGCATGATCTGGCCGCCCGTGGATGCGGTGGCCTCGACCGCCGCGGCAAAGGACGGCCTGAAGCCCGTACGCTTCATGAGCGGGATGGTCATCGGACCGTCCACCATAACGTTCGCCACGGCGCTTCCGGACACAGTGCCGAACAGGCTCGACGAAATCACCGCCACCTTGCCCGGCCCGCCCGCCGAATGGCCAGTGATCGACAGCGCGAAATCCATGAATAACTGGCCGGTGCCGCTTTTCTCCATGAACGCGCCGAACAGCACGAACAGCATCACGTAAGACGCTGATACGCCGATCGTGGAGCCGAAAATGCCTTCGGTCGACAGATAAAGCTGCTCCATCAGGACCGGTAGCTGGACGTGGGTGAAGCCGGCCGCGTAGACGAGGAACGCCAGCGCCGTCAGCGGCAGCGCCCAGCCGAGTACGCGGCGCGTGGCTTCCAGAATGACGACGACCGCGACCACGGTGTAGAAGCGGTCCCACAGGGTCAGTTCGTCGATGTAGATGATGCGGTTGGTGAAATATTCGTAGTTCAGGAAGATATGCAGGATGAAGCCCCACGCGCCGGCGAGCAGCACGATATCCGCGATGCGCCACGCCGCGCCGCCGCCGGGTTTCATCGGGTAGAGCAGGCACACCAGGGTCAGCGCGAATAGCAGGTGGGTACCACGAAAAATCACCGCCTCGGGCGGCCCGAAGCCCGCGACGTACATGTGGTAGAGCGACATCGCGATGGCGATGACCGCCACCGTGGCCTTGAGCAGCCGGGATTGCGGCTGCGTGAGTGCTTTTTCTTCTTCCACGCGGTGTTCCTCCCTGGACTCGGCAGTGCGGGCGCAAAAACGGGGCGGCGAGTGTGTCTGGCCGCCCCGCGTCGCTGCGCTATTTCTACTCTACATCGCGCCTGCTTCCTTGTAGAACTTAATCGCCCCTTTGTGGAAAGGCACGCCGATGTCGGCGGCCATGTCTTTGGGCGTGAGGCCCGCGATCGATTTGTTTACCGCCGACATGGATTCGACGTTGGCGGCGACCGTCTTGGTCATCGTGTAGACCATGGCTTCGGGCAGATTGCAGGCGACGACGAGATGGGCCGAATACCCGATCATCGGGACATCCTGGGTCTGTTTCGGATAGGTGCCTGCCTTTACGACCAGTCTTTGATAGCCCGGGTTCATCTTGCGCAGTTCCCCCATGGTCTTGTCATCTACCGGCACGATTTTGATGTCACGCGCGCTCGCAAGGTCCATGACGGACGATGCCGGCACCGTGGTGCCCAGCGTGAATACCTGCGCATGCCCGTCTTTCATCATCGATACGGCATCGGTATAGGATGCCTGGAAATTAATTTTGGACAGTCCCTGGTAGTTTGTGCCGTTGAGTTTCAGCACGAGGTCGGTCAGCAGTTCGCCGGTGTTGCCCTTGGGCTGAGTCACCACTGATTTGCCCTTTATGTCGGCAAAGGAGTTCACCTTGCTGTCGGCGAGCGCGATCACCTGAAAGTATTGCGGGTAAAGATTGGCGAGCTGGCAGACATTGGTGGTTTTCTTGGGGTACGGCGGGTTTCCCGCCATACCGTCCGCCGTGCTGCTGGAGTTGCCGAATCCGATCTGTGCTTTGCCTTCGTCCACGCCGCGGATGTTCGCGATGCCGGCGCCGGGCGTGGCGGTGACGTCCAGCCCTGGAATGGCTTTTTCCCACATGCTCTTGAGCTGTCCGCCCAACGGCACCCATACGCCGCCTTGCGGGCCGGTCATGAGGGTGACTTGTTGCGCCGCGACCGGCCATGACAGGGCGAGACCGGCTGCCAGGACGCCGCCGAATTTCAGATGAGCTGATGCGCGCATTATTTTCTCCTTTGGATTGTAACGATTGGCCCTTTGCGGACGCTTGGCGCGTCTCTGGTGGGGATTGTGTGGCCCTGTCGCGGCGCGAGTCAAGCGCCATTGCCGCGATTGGGCGGCAGGCCGTTATGGGTGAGCTGTGAGGCGTGAGGCGTGAGGGGTGAGGCGTGAGGCGGCACAGCCGAGGTTCTCCTCACGCCTCATGCCGTAACGGCAGGTACGGCTTGGTCCAGCCCAGTCCGTCGATGGTTTTAGCGGCCGGCTTGTATTCGCAGCCTATCCAGCCTTGGTAGCCGAGCTTGTCGATG
>JBDSSV010000232.1:0-3284 GCA_039928535.1 Burkholderiales bacterium | reverse complement strand
TACAAGCCGACGCGCGACGAGGTGCAGGCGATGGCGAAAGTACCGGGCTTCCGGCGCGCCCTCGCGTTTTACCGGATCAACCTGCGTTTTGAAGGCAATCGCGAGTGGGCGTGGACGATACGCGGGTTCGATGACAGGCAATTGCTTGCAGCCGCAGAATACGCACGCCGCAGCGAAATCTTCGATCGCGCGATTTTCACGGCCGACCGTACGCGCGAGCTGCATGACTTCAGCATGCGCTATCTCGCACCGTACCGCGACGTAATGAAAGGCTACGTCAGCCAGCAGCAGCTCGATGAAGCCTGGGTCTACGGTCTCATCCGTCAGGAAAGCCGCTTCATCGCCGACGTCAAGTCGAGCGCCGGCGCCGTCGGCCTGATGCAGCTGATGCCGGCGACCGCGCGCTGGGTCGCGCAAAAAGCGGGGCTCAAGGATTATCGCCAGCCACAGACCGCCAATGTCGACACCAACCTGAACCTCGGCACATGGTATCTGAAGCACGTGCTGGATACGCTCGACAACCATCCGGTGCTGGCGTCGGCGGCTTATAATGCTGGGCCCGGGCGTGCGCGCGCGTGGCGCGCCGTCGCGCCGATGGACGCGGCGATCTACGCGGAGTCGATCCCGTTCAACGAAACGCGCGATTACGTGAAGAAGGTCATGAGCAACGCGAGCTATTACAGCCAGCAATTCGGCCATACCCTGATCTCCCTCAAGGAACGCATCGGCGTCATCGCGCCGCGCGGTCGCGCGATGGAAAAATCCCTCGATGAACCCGGCGGTTAGTCCGTCGCGCGTAAGCCGCCACGCAACGGCGCTATGGAAATAACCCGCGTATGCGTGATCGGCGGCGCCGGCTTTGTCGGCCGCCATGTCGTGAATCTGCTCAGCGCCGGGCGTTTTCACGTGCGTGTGCCCACGCGGCAGCGTGAACGCGCGCGCCGGCTGATCTTGCTGCCGACCGTCGATGTGATAGACGCCAGCGTGCACGACGAGGCGCAGCTCGCGCAGCTCGTGCGCGGCATGGACGCCGTCATCAATCTCGCCGGCGTGCTGCACGACGGCCGCGGCACACGCGGTTTCGAAGCGGTGCACGCCGAACTCACGCGCAAGATCATCGCGGCCAGTAAAACGTGCGGCGTGCGGCGCTACGTGCATATGAGCGCGCTCGGCGCCGGCCTCGGCGCGTCGAGCAAGTATCAACGCAGCAAAGGCGCGGGCGAGGAGCTGGTGCGTAATTCCGGTCTCGACTGGACGATATTCCGGCCATCGGTCGTGTTCGGCAGCGGCGACCAATTCCTGAATTTGTTCGCCGCGCTGCTTTCGATGATGCCGGTCGTTTTTCTGGGCAGTCCGGATGCGCGGTTTCAGCCGGTGTTCGTCGAGGATGTGGCTGCCGCCTTCGTGCGCTGTCTGCCGGATGACGGCACGTTCGGTAAAACCTATGATCTATGCGGTCCGCAGGTCTATACACTGCGTGAACTGATCAGAATGGTCGGTGAAGTGACGGGACATCGGCGGCCCGTGTTCGGGCTCAACGACACATTGTCCTATCTGCAGGCTCTGGTTCTCGAGTTGCTGCCCGGCAAGTTGCTGACGCGCGACAATTACCTTTCGATGAAAGTCGACAACGTGAGCGGCGAGCCGTTTCCGTTCGGCATCCAGCCGGCGGCGCTCGCGGCGGTGATGCCCACGTATCTGGGCCACGCTTTCCCACGCGCACGCTATCGCGCCTACCGCGGGCACGCCGGGCGCACCCAGAGTTGACCGGAATGGCGCAGTACACGCTCGTCATCGGCAACAAGGCTTATTCGTCGTGGTCGCTGCGGCCGTGGCTCGCGATGAAACACACAGGTCTCGCCTTCGACGAGGTCAGAATTCCGCTCTACCAGGACGATCATGCGCGCAAGATTTGCCGGTATTCGGCGGCGGGAAAAGTACCCGTACTGGTCGATGGCGGCACCACTGTATGGGACTCGCTCGCGATCTGCGAATACCTCGCGGAGCGGCATGCGGACAAACAGCTGTGGCCGCCGGATGCGGCGGTGCGCGCGTACGGACGCGCAATCAGCGCCGAGATGCACGCGGGATTCGTCGCCTTGCGCAGCAGCATGAACATGAACGTGCGCCGCGAATTCCCCGGCATCGGCATGAACGGCGAAGTGGCCGCCGACATTGCGCGCATCGAAGCGATCTGGAGCGACAGCCTCAAGCGCTACGGCGGGCCGTTTTTGCTCGGCGGCTTCAGCATCGCCGACGCGATGTATGCGCCGGTGGCGACGCGGTTCAAAACCTATGCCGTCGCCTTGTCCGGCGCTGCGCAGCGTTACATCGACATGCTGCTCGATTTGCCGGCGATGCGCGCGTGGTACGCGGGCGCACGAGCCGAGACCGAGGTGCTGCCGCAATACGAGCACCAGCGCTGACCGCATGAAAATATACGCGGTCGGCGGTTCCGTGCGTGACGAGCTGCTCGGGCTGCCGGTCACCGACCGCGACTTCGTCGTGGTCGGCGCCACGCCCGCGGAAATGGTGAAGCTCGGCTACAAGCCGGTGGGCCGCGACTTCCCGGTTTTCCTGCATCCCGAGACCAAAGAGGAATACGCGCTGGCGCGCACCGAGCGCAAGACCGCGCGCGGCTATCACGGCTTCGAATTTCACGCCGCGCCCGAGGTGACGCTGCAGGAAGATCTCGCGCGCCGCGACCTCACCATCAACGCGATTGCGCGCGATACGGACGGCACGCTCGTCGATCCTTTCGGCGGCGCCGCCGATCTGCAGGCGCGCGTGCTGCGCAATGTCGGACCGGCGTTCGCCGAAGACCCGGTGCGCATCTTGCGCGTGGCGCGCTTTGCCGCGCGCTTCGATTTCGCGCTCGCTCCCGCGACACTGCAACTGATGCGCGAGATGGTCGCGCACGGCGAAGCCGATGCGTTGGTCGCCGAGCGCGTATGGCAGGAGCTTGCGCGCGGACTGATGGAGCGCCAGCCGTCGCGCATGTTCAAGGTGCTCGCAGAATGCGGTGCGTTGTCCGTCGTGTTGCCGGAATTGGCGGGACGCTATAAAGGCGCGGCAGCGGAGAATTGGCTGGGTGCACTGGATGCTGCCGCTGTCCGCCGCCTCGCGTTGCCGGCGCGATTTGCACTGCTGACGATGCAGGCGGGAGATCAGGCGATAGAAAGCCTGTGCGCGCGGTTACGCGTGCCGCAGGATTGTCGCGAGCTCGCATTGCTGGCGGCACGCTACCATGCCGAAGTGTGCAGGGCTGCTGAACTGCCGGTCGC
>JBDSSV010000231.1:0-5383 GCA_039928535.1 Burkholderiales bacterium | reverse complement strand
AATGATCGTCAGGTTGCCGCCACACTGCGGGCGATGCTCAATTTCAATTTCGAAATCGCGCTTGAGTAACCTTGCCCAGCCTACACGCGCCGGCGCACGAGCAAAAAAAAGGCCCCGCAGGGCCTTTTTTCTACCATCGACGCTCGAATAACTCAGGCCCGCGGTTCGCCCTGCTCGTTGACCCTGACCGTGGCACCGGGCTGCGTCGTCATTTGCACGCGATGCTCCTGGCCGCGGAAGTTATAAGTCACATCCCAATAGTCAGCCTGGGCTTTGTTCGGCACATCTTCACAACGCTGAACGTCCCGCGTTGGCGCCGTCGTCTGTCCGAAGCGACCGACGTTAGCGCCGACTGCGCCGCCTGCCGCAGCGCCGCCGATCGTGGCGACGGTATTGCCGGTGCCGCCACCAACCTGGTGCCCGAGCACGCCACCGACCACCGCGCCAATAATCGCACCGGGCACGCTATATTTGCTTGGCTGGGAAACCTTCTCCTGTTCAACCCAGCACTTTTTTTCCGGCGTGGCGACGACGGCGCGAACTGAAGTTACTTGCGCTTCATAGGTGCGCTCGTTGTTGCGGCGGCGATTGTCATAAGCGGCAACCGGTTCGGGCGCATAACGATTGTCTTCGATACGTGCATTGTTCGTGACATCTCGAACCGACGAAATTTGATCGTTCAGGCCCATTGCCGCGAGCGACGGATAGCGGCCCGGTCGCAGGATCTTGCAACGTCCGGCGAACCGCACATCTTCACAGACTTCCCAGTTGTCGCCGAGTACGACGGCCGACGATGCCCGGTCGTTGAAACCGACGCGCGCGAGGTTACCGACTCGTTTGTCGGTGGTGAAAGTCTCGCCGCGAAAATTTTCGCGCCCGTAAAACGTGATTTGCGCAGGCGCATTCGCCGCTGCGACGGGCGCCGGCGAATCGACGTTGCCTTGACGAACCGACGCTACGCGATCGTTCAATCCCATCGCGCGGAGCGAGGGGTAGCGGCCGGGAGCAAGTACCACGCAACGGCCGTCAAAACGAACATCATCGCAAAATTCCCACGGCTGGCCGCGCACGACGGCCGACGATGCCAGGTCTTTGAAGCCTGTCCGCTCAAGGTTGTTGACCGGACGTTTGGTCGTGAACGTGCGGCCCCGAAAATTATCGCGTTCGTAAAACGTAACGTCCGCCGCTGCCTGCGCGGACACGATTAAGGCCGCCACTACCATCGCACTTTTCAAAGTCATTTTCATGTTCACTCTCCTGTAACAAATTGTAAATGCCGAACCCTTATGGGCATCGGTATCTAATTGGGACATCCGACGCCCCGTACCGTTCGCGGGCCGTAGCCTGAAATTCCGTAGGACAAGGGCTCGCGCCCCAGTCTGGCGGAAGGACTACCGACAACTAATTATGACGTATGACTGCCCCGGCGTCGGTGGGGTAGCGCACGTAGTCGGATTTGATATGCCGCGCCTGGCGGGTGCCGATACCGGCACGATGGGAGGCCATGCCGGGGCCGAAGGCGGCGGCAACTCGGTGGCGCAAATATTGGGTTTGTCGCATGGGAAGGCGGCGCTGATCTTGGACGGCGATTCGGCCAGCGAATTGATGCTAAGCACGCGCTGATTAAGTCCCAAACCGTTCGCCCTGATGTGTCAAAGGGTGAACGATTTCCTTCTGCGGAAAGCGGTGTTCGTGCTTCTATCCGTCAGCACGAACGGACGAAATCAGCGCTTCCCTAAGGCTTTCCTACCTCGACATTCCAATTCGCTGATGGTAATGCTGGCAGGCGACACGCGGGTACCGCTAAACTGCGTGGTGGGCAATTTCAAAGCGGTCGACCGCGATTTCAAGGTGGAGGCAGTGGTGATCGATACCCCGAAAGTGAATATTACCGGCAACGGCAATGCCAATTTCGCCGACGAATCGCTGCGCATGCGGCTGGTGTCGCAGCAGCAGGGTTTCAGTCTCGTTTCGCTGCGCGGCCCCATGGTGATCACCGGAACATTTCAAAACCCGCTCATACGTCCCGAGCAGGGCCGCGCGGTGGCGTTGGGCGCGGTGACTGCGGAATTCGGCACCCTTATCCCGCTACTCGACTTCGGCAAGAAGAAGAACGGCAACTGCGCCGCGCGCATGGCTCAGGCCAAGTCGGACGCCGGCGTAAAAGCGAGCGACATGGCGCCGCGCGTGGGGAGGAAATGATGCGCGCAATCAAATTCGCATTGGCGGGATATTGCCTGCTCGTCTCGGCGGGCTGCGCGACCCTGCCTGACGCGCGTCTTTACATGGAGGGGCGCAACCCCGGTCCGGTGCAGGTCGAGGGCGCGCGAGGTCTGCTGTCCCCGCAGAAATCCGCGGCCATCCTCGCGGCACTCAAACGCAAGTCCGGCGACATCGACCTGCTGGAAAAACACGTCGAGTTCGAGCAGGCCATCGTCGGCAGTCCGCTCACCGCCGGCAACAGGGGCGTTCTGCTTAAGGACGGCCCCGCGACCTACCGGGCGATGCTCGCGGCGATCGGCGCCGCCAAAGACCATATCAATTTCGAAACCTACATCTTCGAGGACGACGAAACCGGCCGCAAGTTCGCGGACGCGCTGCTGGCAAAACAGGCACAGGGCGTGCAGGTCAATCTTATCTACGACAGCGTGGGCTCTATCGGCACGCCGAAAGCTTTTTTCGACCGCCTCAAGGCGGGCGGCATTGCGGTGCTTGAATTCAACCCGGTCAACCCGCTGACCGCCAAGAAAGGCTGGCAGGTCAACAATCGCGATCACCGCAAACTGCTAATCGTCGACGGCGGGACCGTATTCCTCGGTGGCATCAACATCAGCAACGTTTATTCGAGCGGTTCGAGCCCGTCACGGTCCACGCCGTCATCGGCCAAGGCCGCGGGTTGGCGCGACACGCAGATCCAGATCGACGGGCCGGTGGCCGATGAATTCCAGAAGCTGTTCATCGCGACCTGGACCAAGCAGGGCGGCGCGCCGCTGGCGGCGAAGAATTATTTTCCCGCACTGACACCAAAAGGCGGCGACCTCGTGCGCAGCATAGGCAGCACGTCCGACGATCCGCACAGCCTGATTTACCTCACGCTGATTTCGGCCATCACCAACTCGGTAAAGGAAGTACGTCTCACCAACGCCTATTTTGTGCCCGACCCGCAGCTGTTGAAGGCGTTGACCGATGCAGCGCAGCGCGGCGTCAAAGTCGAGTTGATATTGCCGGGCCTGTCGGATTCGGGCCTGGTATTTCATGCCGGGCGCTCGCATTACTCCGACTTGCTTGCCGCCGGCGTGAAGATTTACGAGCGCGGAGGCGGCGTGCTGCATTCCAAGACGGCGCTGATCGACGGCGTATGGTCGTGTATCGGTTCGACCAATCTGGACTGGCGCAGCTTTCTGCACAACGATGAAGTCAACGCGGTGATACTCGGGACGGAATTCGCGACCCAGATGCAGGCCATGTTCGAACAGGACCTGGCGGCGTCAACTGCCATCACCGCCGAGGATTGGAAGCGCCGGCCGTTCAAGTTCAGGATGAAAGAATGGTCGGCGCGGGTGTGGGAGTACTGGCTGTAACCGTCCTTAGCGCGGGACTGAACCGGCAGCATCGCGCAACCATCCGCTGCCTGCGGCCTGCGGCCTGCGTGCAAAATTGAGCGAGTTCCGCGAGCGCGTTGTTCACCGTCTGGTGGGCTGCCGAGCTCCCTGCAGGCGCAGGATTTCGGTTTCCAGCCGCAGAAATTTAAACGAACCCTTTCACTATCCGCGACCCTGTCGGCGATCAAGCCCGGAGCCAGCCCTTGAGTAGTACTTTGCGCGTCGTGGCAAGCCTGCTCAAACGAGCTGACCGCTGACCCCTTACCTATACATCCCCTGCTTTTCCAGCCAGCCCTGGATCAGGTCAGCGATCTGCGCATTGTTCCTGTCCATCATCATCATGTGCGAGTTGCCCGTGATGCCGACCTGCGGCAGATTGACCACGTCGTACCTGCCGCCGGCAGCGCGCACCTGCTCGAGCTGCTTCAACTGGTTTGCGCGTATCGTCGGCCAGCGCGAGTCCTGCTCGATGAAGTCGCCGTACACCGCTAGGATGGGCGTGTTTTTTAGTTTATCGAGCTGCTTCGGATCGGCTGTTCCCGCCGGCTCGACTAGCACCAGCGCCTTGACCTTGTCCGGACGCGCCTGCGCGACCTTCTGCCCGAACTGCCCGGCTTGCGAGTGCACGAGCACGACGCAGGGGCACACTTTGTCGACCAGCGCGATATACGCCGCGATAATCGCATCGTCCGTCGTCGTCCAGCGCGGCACGCCCTGCTTGGTGAAATTGTCGTAGCCGTCGAGCGGGAACTGGCTGCCCGGCTGCGTTTTCATTTTTGCGGGATCTTTGTTGTACGAACCGGGACCGGTGCCAATGCGAAAACGCTCGAACGGGTTCTCCTTGGTCAGGAAAACGGGCTCGCCCTTGAACTCGTTCGTCCAGCCCGCGCGTCCGCGCTCAACGGCGTCGGAGTTGTAGACCGCCCAGCCTTTCTTGACGAAATAATTGAGCCAGCCTTCACGGCCGTCGGGCGTCGTCTCGTAAGTAACGCCGGTGAGCCCGCCGCCATGCCACATCAGGAGCGGCAGCGCGCCGCGCTCGTTCTGCGGAATGAAATACTGCACGTACATCTGCTCGACCTGGTAGACGCCGTTCGGGTCGACTTTGGCCGGCACGCCGCCCGCGGTAAACGTCACTTCCTTGACCGGCCGGCCCGAGATCGTGATTTCACGCCCGCCGATATGAAACGAACCCATGTCCTTCAATGCGATCGGCGCCTGCGCGCAACCCGTCACCATGGCCACTGCCGCACTCAATAATATTTTCTGCATGTTTTCTCCTCAGAGTTACCCGCTCACTCAATCACCCAATCACCGTTCACTCAGTCGGCCCGCGCCCCCGAATCCCTGACGACTTTGCTCCATTTGATTTTTTCGCGCTCGATGAAGGCGTGGAATTGCTCCGGCGTGCTGCCGACCGGTTCGATACCGTCGCGCATCAAACGCTCCGTCACGTCGGGCAGCTTGAGCACCTTGGCGATTTCGACCTGCAGACGGTTGATGATGTCTTTAGGCGTCCCCCCCGGCACGCACACGCCCGCCCACGACACCGCTTCGAAGCCGGGAATGCCGGACTCGGCGACGGTGGGGATATCGGGCAGCGTCGGAAAGCGTTTGCCGCTGGTGATCGCCAGCACGCGCAGCTTGCCGGCTTTGACGTGCGGCAGCGTGCTGACCGGCTGGTCGAACATCATGACGACCTGGCCCGCGAGCAGATCGCCGATCGCCTGGCCGGTGCCTTTATAAGGCACGTGGACGATGTTGATGCCGGCCATCGACTT
>JBDSSV010000230.1:0-10852 GCA_039928535.1 Burkholderiales bacterium | reverse complement strand
GAGCAACGGGTCGGTGATTCGTCCAGCGGCGTTTTGCGGAGTTTACGGATTCAAGCCGACGCATGGGCTGATTCCGCGCGGCGGGGTGTTGAAGTTATCGCGAACTCTGGACCAGATGGGCGTCTTCGCGCGCACGCTGGAGGACATCGCGCTGGTCACCGAACAGATCGCGGGCCACGATCCGCGCGACCCCGACACGCGCCTCGGCGCGCGCACGCCGTTCGCGGCGATTGCTGCAGAGGAGCCGCCGCTGCCGCCTTTAATTGCATTTGTGAAGGGGCCGGTCTGGGAGCGCGCGGACGCAGAGACGCGTGAGGCTTTTGCCGAATTGGTGTCCGCGCTCGGCGAACGGGTGGTGGAGATTGATCTGCCGGAACTGGTGGGACAGTCTCTCGACTGGCATCAAACGATTATGGAAGCTGAAATGGCGGCAAATCTCGATCGCGAGTGGGAAAAGGGGCGTGCGCGGATGTCAAAGTCGTTGCGCGATCAGCTCGCCCGCGGGCGCAAAGTGAAGGCGCTCGATTATCAACTGGCGTGCGCGCGTATTCCGCTGATCAACCAGGGCTTCGAGGAAATTTTCGCCCGCTGCGACGCGATCATCACACCTGCGGCGCCGGGCACGGCGCCGCCAGGGCTCGAATCCACCGGCGACCCCGCGTTTTGCACGCTGTGGACGCTGTGCGGGATGCCGGCGCTGAATCTACCGCTGATGCGCGGGGGAAACGGCCTGCCGCTGGGCGTGCAACTGGTGGGGCCGCGCTACGGCGACGCGCGATTGCTGCGCACCGCGCGCTGGGTGGTGGCGCAAGTCGTGGCCAACTGATTCGAAACGGAGGAACTCCCAATGGTGCTCAAAATCCTCGCAGGTATCGTGGCGGCGGCGTTGCTCATTATTTTTATCGGGCCGGTCGTGGTGAAGCTAAAAAGCGTTGCGCTCAGCATCGTGGTGTTGATCGGGGTCACGATGATGGTGGTCGATATCTGGCACTCGCTGCGCGCGAAGGACGATTGATCGGAGCGACGCGTTCACCCGGCGCGGTTGCGCCGGAGTACCGGATTGGCGCGGGCTTGCGCGCTGTCAATCCTGGGTTCCAGGACGCGGGCGATTCCTGGTAGCCAATTAAGCCAGCAAGCGTGGTGGCGTTGGAGTGCCATCGCGCTCAGTTGCTGCGCATTCTTCATCGCATTTTTCCATCGCGTCTCGACCGGCTCGCTCGCGGGTGACCTGCAGAGCGAATTCGCGATCGGCGCGACCGCGCTTGGCACGCTCGGCGCGATGTACTTTTACGTCTACGCGTTGATGCAGGTGCCATCCGGCGTGCTCGCCGACACGCTCGGTCCGCGCATCACTCTTAGCCTTGGCATGCTGATAGCGGGCATCGGCTCCATCGCCTACGGACTCGCAGCAAGTTTTGCGGCGGCGGCGATCGCCCGCACGCTCGTCGGCGTGGGCGTATCGGTCGTCTTCGTATGCATGCTCAAACTGTGCGCCAACTGGTTTCACGAACGGCGCTTCGCCACCGCGGTAGGTGCCGCGAATGTCGCCGGCATCACTGGCGCGTTGGCGGCAACTGCGCCGCTCGCCTGGCTCATAACGGTCGTGTCGTGGCGCAGTGTATTCGTCGCGGTGGGTGTCGTGTCGTTGCTTCTGGCGCTGGCGATCTGGCTCTGCGTGCGCGAGACGCCGCATGCGGCGAGCGTTGCGCCCGTCGGCGGGAACTGGCGCGGGGCGCTCGCAGCGGTCGCGGCCAATCCGGCGACCTGGCCTCCGTTCTGGGTCAACGTCGGCATCTCCGGGTCGTACATGACGTTCATCGGTCTGTGGGCGGCGCCCTTTCTCGTTCACGCGCACGGATTGAGCCCGATAGCGGCCGGGCGCTGCACCGCGTTGACGCTGATTGCGTTTGCATTTTCCGCGCCATTCATAGGCTGGCTGTCCGATCGTCTGCACGTGCGCCGGCCGCTGGTGATCGCATTCGCGGTCGCTCACAGTTTGGTCGGGCTAATGTGGATAGCGCTGCCGTTGCCAAGCGCTGGCACGGCCGTGATGGTGGCGGTGCTCACGGGACTCGCGGTGCCGGGTTTTACGCTGACATGGTCGATTGCAAAGGAAGTGAATCCACCGGAACGCGCGGGCATGGCGATCGCGATAGCCAACATCGGCGGTTTTGTCGCATCCGGCCTCCTGCAGCCGCTGGTCGGCTGGGTTGTCGATAGCGGTGGCGGGATGGTTGCAGGCGGCAGCGCGCAGGCATACCGGCTCGGCATCGGCGTGCTCGTAGTCTGGTCGCTGATCGGCATTATTGCCGCGTACAGGCTGACCGAAACGCGTTGCCGCAACGTGTGGCATGAGAAAGCGCCGGCAGGCGCTATGCGATAATCGCGGCGGTATATTCGCGCCGCCGCGCGCGCAATCCACAGGATAGGTAATGAAGCCGAAAATTCTCGTCACGCGCGAAGTCTTCGATGAGACGCTCGCTTTTCTCAGCGAGCATTGCGAAGTCGAATCCAACCAGCCGGACCGGCCGCTCGACCCCGCCGTGCTCACGCAGCGGCTGAAGGACAAGGACGGCGCCGTCTGCTGCCTGACCGATCGTATTGATGACGCATTGCTCGCGGCCTGCCCGTGCCTGAAGGTGATTGCCAATATCGCGGTCGGCTATAACAACATCGACGTGCCGGCGTGCACGGCGCGCGGCGTGATGGTGACCAATACTCCCGGCGTGCTCGACGACAGCACGGCGGACCTCGCGTGGACGCTGATGCTCGCGACGGCGCGGCGCTTGACCGAGGCGGAAGCCTATGTGCGCGCCGGCGACTGGCAAGGCTGGCACTTGAAGCAGCTGCTCGGCGTCGACGTGCATCACGCGACGCTCGGCATTATCGGCATGGGACGCATTGGCCAGCAGATCGCGCGCCGCGCGGCCGGTTTCAAAATGCGCGTGCTGTATCAGAACCGCAATCGCTTGCCGGCCGACGCCGAGAAATCGCTCAACGCGGAATACGTGACCAAGGAGCAACTGCTCGCACAGTCGGATTTCGTCGTGCTGCAGGTTCCGTATTCGCCGGCCACCCATCATTACATCGGCGCCGCGGAATTGAAGCAGATGAAACGCACGGCGATCCTGATCAATTCGACGCGTGGCGGCGTCGTCGATGATGCGGCGCTGGTGAGCGCGCTCAGGGACGGCACCATACGCGCGGCCGGCCTCGACGTCTTCGAAAACGAGCCCAAACTCAATCCGGGTTTTCTCGAGTTGAAGAACGTGGTGCTGGCGCCGCACGTCGGGAGTTCGACCGAAGCGACGCGCCGCGCGATGGCGATGACCGCGGCCAAAAACGCGGTCGCCGCGCTGACCGGTGGCGCGCCGCCGAACCTGCTCAATCCCGACGCCAAGGCAAAAGCATAGTTCAAGAAATCCAAAGCTTTGGACACAGAGGTCACAGAGATCACAGAGAAAAATCAAGAACACAATTCTCCGTCGTTTTTTGGTTTCCTCGGCGTCCTCTGTGCCCTCTGTGGCTAGTTTTTGATTTTCCTCTTCGTGCTGGTCGAATCTGAATGACGCAGCTATTCAACCTGATGATCGAGGTCATGCTGCCGCTGGCGCTGCTGGTGGCGGCCGGCGCGGTATGGCCGCTGATTTTTCGCGATGCAGAAGTCGATGTGCTGCGCAGCCAGTTGAACCGGCTCGTGCTCTACGTGTTCTATCCGTGCATCCTGTTCGCGGTCGTGGCCAGCACGCCGATCACTGCCGATCTTCTGTCGGTGCCGTTGCTGGTGGGGATAGGCACGCTGACGTCAGGCGCGCTGCTCTATGTGCTGCTCTATATGACGCCGCTGGGACGCGGGCTCTCCGATCCGACGCGCGCGGTACTGATGCTGGGCGGGATGTTCGGCAATACGTTCAATATTGGCGCGCCGGTACTGATGTTTTTCTTCGGCCGCGACGCCGTGCGCTATGCGGTGTTCAACGACATGCTGATGACGATGCCGTTGATCTGGACCCTCGGCGTGTTGATCGCCACGCGGCTGGGCTCACATGAAAAACCGGTGTCCTATCCATCCGTCTGGCGCATCGTGTTGTCGCTGCCGCCGTTATGGGCGTTCGCTCTCGGCTTTACTTTGCAGGCGACCGGCCTTACCTATCAGCCGCTAGTGGCGGCAGCGCACATGATAGGGCAGGCGACGATACCGGTGACGCTGTTCGTCCTGGGCATGACCATCCCGTGGCGCAATCTGACGCCGCGCCCGGAAATCCTCACCGCGGCCGCCGTCAAGCTGCTATTCGCGCCGCTGGTCGTGGCATGTGCTTCACGCTTGACCTTTGCCCCCTTGGGCGAGGCGCAGTACGCGTCCGCGCTGGAGGCGACGACGCCGGCGATGATGACGGCGCTGTTGCTCGCCGACCGCTTTCGCCTCGACGGGGCGGCGGCGGCCCTGCTGATCGGCTGGAGTACAATCCTGTTCTGGTTCAGCCTGCCGCTGATGCTGGCGCTGGGCCTGATCCGTTAATCGTGCCGCGCGCACCGTTCGTCGCGCCGCGTCCGCCGCCGCGGTGCGGAGCCGGTAGTATGGGCAATTTGGGAGGATCATCATGTCGAGAGTCGCCGTCTTTGCGCTCGTTGCCTTACTCGCGCTGAACGCGCGCGCGCAGAATCCCAATCCGGCGCAGGTCTGGTACAACGGCAGCCATATCGAATTGAAGGTGATCGACGCGGGCGCCGGCCTGGCCGCGGAATGGCGCTTTGATCGCGCGAACAATGGCGATGTGCGCCTGATTAAGGACGAGCGCCGCGGCAGCGCGAGAGTCAGCGGCACGCTGATGTCGGTATGCGGCGATCAGGCACTGCTGTTCAAGGACATCGTGCCGGCGCGCATGCACGAGCTACAGGAACTCAATGAGCCCGTGCTGCACCTGCAACTGGTGCTGCGCCTGCTGGCGCGCGCGATGCCGCAAGGCCTGCCCGCCGCGGGTACCCAGACCGCCATCGATGCGGCCGAAGATAAAAACGCCTTGCGCGTGCGCAAAGCCTACCGCGCGCGTAAGGATTTCGGCGCGCCGTGGCGCGTGCGGGGCGTCGCGAATCGCAGGGCCACGGGGGAAGTCGCCTTCGATATGGTGTTGACGTTCACGCCGGAAAACGCGTCGGGCAAGCCGGCGGAAATCAAGCTGACCGGGGTGTGGGAGCAGCAATCCCGCATGCCTGTCGTCGACAACGCATTCGATTTGCGCGATTGGCGCGTCCACCGCGTCGATCCATTTGCCGAAGTGGTTGCCGGCTTCACGCATGTCGAGTTCGAAGCAAAAACAGCACCGCTGAAATTTGCCAACATGGGCGAAGTGCGCGCCGCTATTGAGCGCTCATGGGATCCCAATATCAAGGCGTCGAGGCGCTCCGTGTGCAGTTCGTGAGCGCGAAAATGAAGCTGGGCTTTATCGGCCTCGGCGCGATGGGGCGGCCGATGGCGCTCAACCTGCTGAAAAGCGGCCACGCCATGACCGTTTACGCGCGGCGCGCGCAGGCGGCGGCGCCGCTAATCGCAGCCGGCGCGCGCACGGCGGCGAACGCGGCGGAGGTCGCGCGCGCATCCGACGTCGTGTTTTCGCTGGTCACCGCATCGGCCGACAGCGAAGAAGTCGCGCTCGGCGCGCACGGCATTATCGAAGGCGCGCGCGCCGGCTGCGTGCTGGTCGACATGGCGACTATTTCGCCGCTGGCGACGCGCCGAATCGCGGCAGCGCTTGCCGTGCGCGGCATCGACCATATCGACGCGCCGGTGTCGGGCGGCCCCGCCGGCGCGCAGGGCGCAACACTCTCGATCATGGCCGGCGGCAAGCCGCAGGTTTTCGCGCGGATAAAGCCGCTGTTCGCCTGCCTCGGCAAGACCATTTTGCACATGGGCGACCATGGCGCCGGCCAGGTGACCAAGGCCTGCAACCAGCTCGCGTTGACGGTGACTGCGCAGGCCGCGGCCGAGGCGCTGGCGCTCGCGAAGAGCTGCGGACTCGATCCGGCGCGCGTGCACGAAGCGCTGATGGGCGGCGTCGCGGCCAGCCGCGTGCTCGAGCTCTTCGGCACGCGCATGGTCAGCCGCGATTTTGGCAGCGGCATCGATACGCGCCTGTACCACAAAGACCTCGGCATCGTGCTCGAACTCGCGCAGGAGGCCGGCCTGCCACTGCCGGCCGGCGCGCTGGTAAAGCAGCAGATCAATGCGCTGATGGGCGCGGGCGAGGGCAAAGCGGATTTTTCGGTGCTGATACGCGCGCTCGAGCGGGCGGCGGCAAAATCACCGGCTTAAGCCACCCCGCCGCAGCGGCACCGCACCTGCGCGGGTTTTCCATGCAACGCTTCCTTTGATTCAATCTGACGAAAGCCGACATGAGCCTGACATCCTTCGAACCCGCGACACCGCGTCTGCACCGCTCGGAACTCGCGGTACCCGCGTCAAGCCCCAAAATGATCGACAAGGCGAGCCGGTCTTCGGCGGACGTCGTGTTCCTCGATCTCGAGGATTCAGTGGCGCCCGACGACAAACCACGCGCGCGCAAGAACATCATCGCCGCGCTCAACGATATCGACTGGGGCGGCAAGACGCTCAGCGTGCGCATCAACGGCCTCGATACCCAGTACACGTATCGCGACGTGATCGAAGTCGTCGAAGCATGTCCGCGCCTCGACCTCCTGTTTCTGCCCAAGGCGGGCGTTGCCGCCGACGTCTACGCGCTCGACGTGCTCGTGACGCAGATCGAGCAGACGTGCAAGCGCGAAAAACGCATCGGTTTCGAGGTGATGATAGAAACCGCGCTCGGCCTGTGCAACGTCGAGGCAATCGCGCAATCGAGCAAGCGTCTGGAAGCGATGTGTTTCGGCTCGGGCGACTTTGCGGCGTCGACCGGCGCGCGCTCGATCACGATCGGCGGGCTCAACCCCGAATACGGCGTGCTGAGCGAAGCCGACGCGCAGGGCAAGCGCAACTATTTTCAACTCGACCCGTGGCATGCCGCGCAGGCGCGCATCGTGGCGGCGTGCCGCGCCTACGGTCTGCGTCCACTCGACGGGCCGTACAGCGATTTTAACGATGCAGACGGCTTTCGCGCGTCCAGCCTGCGCGCTGCTGCACTGGGTTTCGAGGGACGCATGGCGATCCACCCGGCGCAGCTTGAGACCATTAATTCGATTTTCAGCCCGGCAGCCGACGAAGTGGCGCGCGCGCGCCGCGTCGTCGAGGCGATGGCGCAGGCAGCGCGCGAGGGCCGCGGCGCGGCCCAGCTCGACGGGCGCATGATCGACATCGCCAACATCCGCATGGCCGAGCGCGTGCTTGCCAAAGCGGCTGCCATCAACGGCGCGCAGCCCTGAACCGGTCCGGGTATTACCGGCGCAGTCTTCGTGTCACAATATAACGACCTCCCGTTTTATTTGCTCAGGGGCACATAAGAAAAGCATGGCGCCCACGTCGCAACCGGCCGAGCCGGCGCCCCACATCAAGCCGCCCGATACGGCAGCCGCCGTATTTGCGGATCAGGTGCGGCTCTTGTACCGCCTGTCGTTCTCAGCTTACGGCGGCACGGTCGCAGTCGCGCTGATCGTCACGATCGGTCTGTGGAATGTAGTGCCAAATACGCCGCTGGTCGCCTGGTTCACGGCGATCGCCGTATTAACCTCTGCGCGATATGCCCTGTACCGCTCCTACGTAGCGAGCGAATTTACGCATGAACCCCGTTACTGGGCATGTCGTTTCTTAATCGGCGCCGCCGTCATGGGCAGCTTGTGGGGTGGATTGGGCTCCGTGCTGTTGCCGGCAGCGCCACTGGGCTATCAGTTTCTCCTCGTATTCGTAGTCGCCGGCATGGTCGGCAGCGCCACGATCGTGCTGACGCCGGTAAGGTCGGTGTTCCTCGCCTATATGCTGACGGCGTTGTTGCCGCCGATGGTGACAATGTATGCGCTCGGCGATTCCATTCATGTGTTTACCGGGGCGGTTCTGACGGCTTATGTCGCGGTGATGTTTGCGGCCTGCCCCATCGTGCATAGGTCACATGTGGCTTCGCTGCGCACGCGCTTCGAGAACGCGGAGCTGGTGCAACGGCTGTCGGCCGCCAGCCAGGCCGCCGACGACGCCATCGAACGTCTGAACGTCCAGCTCCAAGACCAGAAAAAAATCGAAGAAGCGCTGCAGGAGTCGACCGATCGCGTCGAGGCGATGATCGACGCCTCGCCGCTCGCCATCGTCGAATTCGATATCGATCTGGAGGTGGATCGCTGGAACGCTGCCGCCGAGCGCATGTTCGGCTGGAACAAATATGAAGTAATCAACGGGCCGACGCCGCTGGTACCACCGCACCTGATGGAGGAGGCCCGCGCGCACCGCACGCGCATTTTCAACGGCGCGACTTTCGAGAACGTCGAGACCGTGCGCCTGAGGAAAGACGGCACTCTGATCAATGTCAGCGTGTCGGCGGCAGCAATCCGCAATCGTGCCGGCGAAGCGGTCGGCATGGTCGCGATGTATACGGACATCAGCGGCCGCAAGCGCGACCGCGAAGCGCTGCAACGCTCGTCGGCGCGCCTTGAGGCGCTGGTGGCGGCGTCGCCGCTCGCGATCATCGTGCAGGACCACAATGGCGTTATCAAGCGCTGGAACGAGGGGGCGCAGCGCATCTTCGGCTGGGCCGAAGAGGAGGCGATCGGCCGCAGCATGCTCGTGGTTCCTGCCGACAGAAAAAGCGAAGGGACGGAGTTTCGCGAACGCATACTGCGCGGCGAGCACTTCGCCGACGTCGAAGCGGAACGCCAGCGCAAGGACGGCACGCTCATACCAGTGAGCCTGTCGGCGGCGGCATTGCGCGACGCCAATGGCGTTGCCAACGGCATGGTGCTGTTCGCGGCCGATATCAGCGAACGCAAGCGTGCCGAGCGCCGGCAGAACATTCAGAAAGCCGTGACCGTGCTGCTGGCGGAAGCGAACAGCGTGGAAGAAGTGATTCCGCGCGTGATCCAGACGCTGTGCGAAAGCCTCGGTTGGGCGGCGGGCGCGCGTCGTATCGTCGCGAAGAACGACGGCTTGATGCGCCACACCGAAAACTGGGGCGCGCCGGCGCCGGAAGTCCAGATGTTCCTGCGCCAATCAGCGACGCGCGTCGATACCACGGGGGAAAATGCCGGCCTGTTGCGCAAGGTGTGGGCCGGCGGCAAGTCCGTATGGATGGCCGACATTGCGCAGGAACCGACTTTCGTGCGCGGCCCGGTGGCGCTGGCGGCCGGATTGCACAGCGCGTTTGCGTTTCCGATCATGGTCAGCGGCGAATTCTATGGTGTCATCGAATTGTTCGGACGTGACGTCCGCGCGCGCGAAGAGGACGTCGTCCGGATTGCGACCGAGATCAGCAGCCAGATCGGCCAGTTCATCGCGCGCAAGGAAGCGGAATCGCACCTTACCTTCTACGCCAATCACGACACGCTGACCGGCCTGCCCAACCGGGCGATGTTCAACCAGCGTTTGACCCAGGCGCTGGCGCGCGCGCAGCGTCTTACCACGATGGTGGCCGTTCTGTTCGTCGACCTCGACCGGTTCAAGATCATCAATGACACGCTCGGCCACGATGCCGGCGATCGTCTGTTGAAGCAACTCGCCGATCGACTGCGCGAATGCATGCGCGAGGGCGACACCATCGGGCGCCAGGGCGGCGACGAGTTCGTCGTGCTGATCGAGGACGTGGCCGATCCGCAGCAACTGGCCGGCGTCGGGCAGAAGATACTCGAAACGGTGGCGCACCCGTATCTGATTAACGGCCAGGAATTTCATGTGACCGCGAGCATCGGCATCAGCCTGTATCCGGCCGACGGCACTGACCAGCAGGCGCTTCTGAAGAACGCCGATATCGCGATGTACCGCGCGAAGGAACAGGGCAAGAACAATTACCAGTTCTATTCAGCGCAGATGAACCTGCATTCGTTCGAGCGGCTGGCGCTCGAAACCAGCCTGCGGCGTGCCGTCGAGCGCAACGAGTTCCTGCTGCATTACCAGCCGAAAGTCGACATGCGTAGCGGCCGCATAACGGGCGTCGAAGCGCTCATACGCTGGCAGCATCCCGAGCTCGGCATGGTGCCGCCGACGCAATTCATCGCGCTCGCGGAAGAGACGGGGCTGATCGCGCCGATAGGTGAATGGGTATTGCGCACGGCGTGCGCGGAGGCGCAGGGGTGGGCGGTCAAGGGCCTGCCGCCGATCAGCGTTGCAGTAAACCTGTCGGCACGCCAGTTCGCGCGCGACGACCTGGCGACTGCCGTGATGCGCGTTCTGCGCGAAACAGGCCTGGATCCGCGCATGCTTGAGCTCGAAATCACCGAAAGCACGGTGATGCACAACGCGGAACGCGCGGCGGCGGTGCTGCAGCAGCTGAAACAGCTCGGCGTGCGCGTCGCGATCGACGATTTCGGCACCGGCTATTCGTCATTGAGCTATCTCAAGCGCTTCCCGATCAGCAGCGTGAAGATCGACCGCTCATTCGTGCTCGACCTGCCGGACGACAAGGACGATGCCGCGATCACGCAGGCGGTGATCGCGATGGCGCACAGCCTGCGCCTGCGGGTCATCGCGGAAGGCGTCGAAACCAGCGCGCAATACCGCTTCCTCGAAGAACATCACTGCGATGAGATGCAGGGACATTATTTCAGCGCGCCGGTGGATGCGCCGGCGATCGCGCGGCTGCTTGCCGGCCGGCACAGCAACGCCCAGCTCGCGTGACCCCGCCGGCTTAGGTTGCCCAGTGCAGCGTGGCGGCGCCCGTGCCGGATTTTTGAATCTCCAGCCGGCGCTGATGAAACTGGCGCAGGCTCG
>JBDSSV010000229.1:0-2743 GCA_039928535.1 Burkholderiales bacterium | reverse complement strand
TTCTGGCGCGCAATCCACGACTCGACCATTCGAAGGTCGTCGACGAAGCGGGCGTATTCATTTTCATGCTGTTCGACCGGCACGCGCAGCAGATACGATGGATGCACGGTCACGAGGACCTGTGTCGTTTCCGATACGCGCAGAAATCGGCCACGGTTAGCTTCGATCGGCGTGACTTTGCCGAGAACCGCGTGCGCGGCGGTCGCGCCCATGGCGACGATCAGCTTGGGCTCGACTAACATGATTTCCTGCTCAAGCCAGGGACGGCACGCCTCAATCTCGCGCTGTGCTGGCGTTTTGTGGAGCCTGCGCTTACCGCGCGCCTCGTACTTGAAATGCTTGACCGCGTTGGTGACGTAAACGGCGTCACGCGCTATTCCAGCGGCGCTCAGCGCGCGCTCAAATATCTTGCCTGCGGGTCCGACGAAGGGCCGCCCCGCCAAATCTTCCTGGTCCCCCGGCTGCTCACCGACAAACATCACTGCCCCCGGCGTCGGGCCCTCGCCGAACACCGTCTGCGTGGCGTGCTCGTAGAGCGGGCACGCCCTGCATTCAGCCGCATGCCTGCGGAGCGCATCGATCGTATCAACCGGTGCCGCAACGGGCTTAGGTTCATATTTCGTTACGCGTCGTCGCTGCACGGTCGCATCGGCAGCGATCATGCCGAGGGTGCGCGCAGAAGACTTCGCTATCAGCTCGGGAATGAGCGCGGCTTCCGGCAGATTGCCCCAATACTTGCGCGGCATTTGACTCTGCATCGTGGCGACCTTGAGCCGCGCCGGGTTAAAAATGCTTTTGTAGTAGCTGCGCCACAGCGTTTCGAGCGCATCGCCGTCGGGAGCATTTGCGCGCGAGGCGCCGGGGCCCATATGGAGCGCCGCTCCATCCCAGTACGCACTCGCGTCCGGCGTCAGTATCGACCAGCGCATCGACGCGAATCGCCGCACGAAGAAAGGCGCGGCTGCCGCAACAATGTGGTGAGAAGGCTCGAACCACGCGACGTAGACCGCGCCCTCCGGCTCACGCGATTCTCGAAAGCGCACGTAGGCGTGCATCTTGTGGATATCGCGGGCGACGGCCTTCTGCATGTTCCGCGCCCGCGTAACGTCTTCGTCGGTCGCAACCGAGAGGAGTCGCGGCTCACCGCGCAGGCGCCACAGCAAGCGATAGAGCAGGCCGAAGCGCTGCGAATCACGGTGCAGGATCGCATCCTGCGCGAGCGCGATGAATTGTTTTGGCACGGTGAAGCGTGAGCTACCCGGCGAAGGGGCGGCGAGCAGCGCCGGGTCTTCGAGCAGGCTTGCCGCGTTGCCGACCACCCATTCGACGTCTTCGGCAGCGACGCCATTAAGCATGAGCGCGCGCGCTGCCGTGCGCCAGCCGTCAAAATCGGTCGCGGCTGCGAGGCGCGCGACTTTCACGTCGGCGTGAAATTGGGGAATAGCTGAAGCTGCTCTGCGGTCGGCTTCAGCTTTCTTTCAAGCGCCATCGAGTCAAGCATGCCGCTGCCCTTGTGTCCGGGAACGGTGACGAAGGGCAGCACGTGCTTCAAAGGCACGCGCAGGCGCGCAAGGTCGTCGACATGCAGCTTGCGCACGCGTCGCGATGAAAGGATGCGCTTCACCGCTTTGACGCCAAGCCCCGGCACGCGCAACAGCATCTCCTTGCCCGCACGGTTCACGTCGACGGGAAACTTGTCGCGGTTGGCGAGCGCCCATGCGAGCTTGGGGTCGATGTCGAGCGCCAGCATGCCGGTGTCGCCCGTGGGAATCTCCTCCGGCATGAAGCCGTAGAAGCGCATCAGCCAGTCCGCCTGGTAAAGGCGGTGCTCGCGCATCAGCGGCGGCGCCTTGAGCGGCAGATTTTTCGCTGCATCCGGTATCGGACTGAAAGCCGAGTAGTAGACGCGCTTCAAACGATAGGATCCGTAGAGGTTCGCGCTGGTTGCTATGATCGAACGGTCCGGGCTATCATCAGCGCCGACGATCATCTGCGTGCTTTGCCCCGCCGGCGCAAACGGGCGCGCGCGCTGCTGCGCTTTCGAGTCACCCTTCGCCTCGTCTATATGCGAACGCAGACGCGCCATCGACTTGCGGATGCCGCCGGCGCTTTTCTCGGGGGCGAGTTGCTCCAGACTAGCGGTGCTCGACAGCTCGATGTTGATGCTTAAACGGTCGGCGTAGCGTCCCGCCCGCGCGATGAGTTCGTCCGAAGCGTCCGGAATCGTCTTCAGATGTATGTAGCCGCGGAAGTCGCGTTCCTCCCTCAGCACTCGCGCGACTTCGATCACCTGTTCCATCGTGTAGTCGGGGTCGCTGATGATGCCGGAGCTTAAAAACAGTCCCTCGATATAGTTACGCTTATAGAAATCGATGGTGAGCTGCACAACCTCTTCCACGCTAAAGCGCGCGCGCTGCGTGTTGCTCGAGCTGCGGTTTACGCAATACAGGCAGTCGTAAATACAAAAGTTCGTGAGCAGGATTTTCAGCAGCGAAATACAGCGGCCGTCCGGCGCATAACTGTGACAAATCCCCATGCCCTCGGTCGAGCCCAGGCCTTTGCCGTCGCGCGAGTTGCGCTTCGACGTGCCGCTCGACGAGCACGAAGCGTCGTATTTCGCGGCGTCGGCAAGTATTTCGAGCTTACGTAATAGTTCCATGTTCGATGGCCTGTGAGTGAGCGGGGATCACTTGCGATCCAGCCGCGACAAAAAGTCGGTGCTGCGGCATCGGTTCCACGTCGG
>JBDSSV010000228.1:0-2808 GCA_039928535.1 Burkholderiales bacterium | reverse complement strand
GGCATGAACAGCGTTGGTGAACAGGGGCGCGGCGAAAGCAGCTGGCTCGCGTGGTTTCTGCTGGCCGCCATTGCGGCGTTCGTGCCATGCGCGGAGCGGCGCGGCGACACGGCACGCGCCCGGCGCTGGCGCGCGTACGCGACCCGCATGCGCAAGGCGCTGGAGAGCGCATGGGACGGTGAGTGGTACCGCCGCGGCTACTACGACGACGGCACGCCGCTCGGCTCGCATGAAAGCGCGCAGTGCCGCATCGACACCATCGCGCAATCGTGGAGCGTATTGGCCGGCTTGTCGAGCCCGCCGAATCGGCCCCACGCGGCGCAAGCGATGGCCTCGGTCGACCGGCTGCTGGTGGATCACACGCACGGCGCGACGTGGTCAATTTTTGCCTGGGCCGGACTTGGTGACGGTGATCGCGCCGGTGCGATGTTTGATCTGCTCAACCCGATCTACCACAGCGACAGCGCCCAAGCGGTGGCACGCTACAAGGTGGAACCGTACGTGGCCTGCGCGGACGTTTACTCAGTCGAACCGCACATCGGCCGCGGGGGCTGGACGTGGTATAGCGGCTCAGCAGCGTGGTTGTACCGCGCCGGTCTCGAAGCTATGCTCGGTTTCCGGCTGTGCGGTGATCAACTGCGAATCGATCCGTGCATTCCAGAACACTGGCCCGGCTTCCAACTCACCTATCAGCAGCGCGGTCAGCTAGACGTCATCACGCGTTACGAGATCACGGTTGAAAATCCAAGCCATGTCAGTCAAGGGGTAATTCTTGTCGAACTCGACGGCAAAACACTCGCTACTAAGGACGCGATCGCCTTGGCGGGTGACGGCCAAACCCACTCGCTGCGCCTCGTACTCGGCTGCTCCGAACCATGTCCGTCATAACCAGTGTTCGTGGGTCCGACCCGACTCAGTATCATTACGATTCAGGCCCAAATGCGCATCAGCGGCCACCGCAGCAGCAGGCGCGGAACATATAAAGAGGATTTACGTCGAAAGTTTTCGCAGACAGGATCGTCGGCCATGCGTTGAGGAAAAAGCGCAAGCCGTCGTCGGTACTAGTACCGCACGATGACGACGCCGCCATAGGCACTATTTCGAGGAAAAAACAATGATCGAAATTAAGAGCTTGAGCCCCGAACCGCAAGGCGCGTGCCTTCCGCAAGGCGAGGCAAGCGGGGTCGAGACACTGAACAGCGGCTGCTTCTGTGTCAGCCTCGATGCCGATGCACTCAAACGCGAGTTCGAAGCAGACCCGCGGACGCACGGCGTGTATCCATTGATTCTGGAAAAATGCCCACACCTGTTTGCAGCAATGCCAGTGTTCGTGTCGCGACTTCATCTGGTTCGCATGGCGGATATCGTACGCGCTGCAGAGACGGTTATCGCGCTGCCCGCCTACCGCGACATTGTGCTCGAATGGACTCCGGAGGTGGCACATTTTGCGGGAAGCGGCGCGCGAGGGGTATTCCTGAGCTACGATTTCCACGTGGCCGGCGACGGACCGAAGCTGATCGAAATCAATACCAACGCAGGTGGCGCCCTGCTCAATGCGGCGCTGGCGCGCGCGCAACGGGCTTGCTGCCCGTCGATCGCAAGGATGACAACCGGTCCGGTTGCGCTCAGCGCGCTTGATCAAACCTTCGTCGATATGTTCTTCGCTGAATGGCGGCTGGCGCGTGGCGACCGGGAGTTGCGGCGCATCGCGATCGTCGACGAAAAGCCGCAGGACCAGTATCTCTACCCCGAATTTCTTCTGTTCCAGCAGCTCTTCCGCCGACGTGGCGTAGACGCGGTCATCGCCGATCCAGCGGCGTTGCGGCTGCATGATGGCGCTTTGTGGCATGAAGACGATGCGGTTGACCTCGTTTACAACCGTCTCACTGACTTCATGCTGGAGCAACCTGCGCACGCTGTGCTGCGCGACGCATTTCTGAACAACGCCATCGTTCTCACGCCCCATCCCCGCGTGCATGCGCTATACGCCAACAAACGCAACCTCGCGGTCCTGAGCGATCCCGAGCGCCTGCGATCGTTCGGCGTCTCCGAAGATGTTGTGCGCACACTTATAAGCGGCATTCCAAAAACCGAAATTGTCCATGCCGCCGACGCCGCGCGTTTATGGTCAGAGCGGCGCAAGCTGTTCTTCAAACCGGCCGCAGGCTTCGGCAGCAGGGCTGCATATCGGGGCGACAAATTGACCAAGCGCGTGTGGGAAGAGATCCTTGCCGGTGACTACATAGCGCAGGCGCTGGTGCCGCCGGGAGAGCGGCTGATAGCGGACGATCAGCCACCGCATGCGCTCAAGTTCGATGTACGCAACTATGTGTATGACGGCGCAGTTCAGTTCATCACCGCACGACTCTATCAGGGCCAGACGACGAACTTTCGCACTGCGGGCGGCGGCTTCGCGCCGGTTTTCACGGACATTGCAGCTGACTCGAAGCCGGTTGCGGCGCGTTGCGGCGCCTCTGCGGTTAGCGCGGCGGCGGCCACGAGCACAAACGAATACCCGCGATGAAAGTAGCCGAAGATGCTTACCTGGAAAATCCGCAATGGGAATCATTCGGTTACTTTCTGCACGACACAAACCCGCCAACGGCCTCGTGATCGACAAGACTACGCCGGCTGGGGCGCAGAGCTCACTCTCGCCATCTTGCTGGCGGGCGGAATGTTGATGAACTTACGCATTGCGGAAAACTCCGGAGACACCACGCGATCGTGCCGCAACGTTGTTAACAACTGTAAATTCGTGTAACCGCGTGTAAGTATGTTTGGCGCGGCATGCCGGCTGCCCGTAACGTC
>JBDSSV010000227.1:0-4274 GCA_039928535.1 Burkholderiales bacterium | reverse complement strand
GCCACGACATTGGCGCGCCGCATGGTGACCGAGTGGGGCATGTCAGACGCGCTTGGGCCGATGGTGTATGGCGAGAACGAAGGCGAGGTCTTCCTCGGCCGCTCGGTCACCACGCACAAGAACATGTCGGAAGCGACGATGCAGAAAGTCGACGCCGAACTGCGCCGCATCATCGATCAGCAATACCGGGTCGCGCGCAAGATCATCGAAGACAATCGCGGCAAGGTCGAGAAAATGGCGAAGACCCTGCTCGAGTGGGAAACCATGGACTCCGAGCAGTTGAACGACATCATGGAAGGCCGCGAGCCGCGTCCGCCAAAGCCGGTTGCTGCGCCTGCGAGCGTGCCGCCGAAAGATCCGCCGCCGAGCCCGGCGACGACCGCCGCTCCCGCGCAAGGCACTTAGAAAGCGTGAGGCGTGCGGAGTAAGGAGTGAGGCGCAACCTCTGCTCGGTTTTCTCCTCACGCCTGACGCCTGACGCCTGACGCTTCACTTTGAGCTTCCTCCAGTGCGGTAAATTCCGGCTTTCCCTCGCGCGTCCTCTGATCATGGGCGTCGTCAATATCACGCCTGATTCGTTCTCGGACGGCGGCCATCACGCGACAACCCGGGCCGCGCTCACGCACGCGCGCCAGCTGATAAGCGAAGGCGCCGACATTATCGATATCGGCGGCGAGTCGACGCGACCCGGTTCCGCGGGCGTAACGCTCGACGATGAGCGCATGCGCGTGCTGCCGGTGCTCGAGCAACTTGCAGGCGGCGAAGTGCCGGTATCAGTCGATACCCAAAAGCCGGCACTCATGCGCGAGGCGATCGAGGCCGGCGCGTCCATGATCAACGACATCGATGCATTACAGTCGCCGGCCGCACTCGAGGCGGTTGCGCAAAGCGATGTCGCGGTATGCCTGATGCACAAGCAGGGCACGCCGGCCGATATGCAGACCGATCCACGCTACGACGACGTGGTGGCGGACGTGCTGGCATTTCTGATCGCCCGTGTGCAGGCCGTGCGCAGCGCCGGTGTGGCGGCGGAACGGATTGTCATCGATCCCGGCTTTGGATTCGGTAAGACGCTGGAGCATAATCTCGAACTGCTGCGCCAGCTCGACCGTTTTACGACCGGGGCGACAGTGCTGGCGGGGTTATCGCGCAAAGGCATGCTGGGCCGCATCACCGGGCGCGACGTGAACGAGCGAATATATGCGAGCGTTGCCGCGGCGCTGATCGCGGTGCAAAAGGGAGCGCGCATCGTGCGCGTGCACGATGTGACGGCAACACGTGATGCATTGGCGGTGCTGACGGCGGTAATGGGTAATGATTAATGCAGGTAAAATCCTTCGAAATCTCGCTCGCTTCACACGCTTTTTTTCACCCATTGCCCATCACTCATCACTTATCACCAATCACCCATGACGCGTAAATATTTCGGCACGGACGGCATACGCGGTACGGTCGGCGCGGCACCAATAACACCTGACTTCGTGTTGCGGCTGGGCTATGCCGCCGGCAAGGTCCTTGCGCGCGCGGGCAAGAGCGAAGGGCGGCCGACGGTGCTCATTGGCAAGGACACGCGCATTTCCGGGTATATGCTCGAGTCTTCGCTTGAGGCGGGCCTGTGCGCCGCCGGCGTCGACGTGCTGTTGGTGGGGCCGATGCCGACGCCTGCGGTGGCGTATCTTACGCGCGCGCTGCGGCTGTCGGCCGGCATCGTGATCAGCGCATCGCATAATCCGTACGATGATAACGGCATAAAGTTCTTTTCCGGCGCGGGCGCAAAGCTGCCGGACAAAGTCGAGGCAGCCATCGAAAGCGAGCTCGCGCGGCCGCTGCAATGCCTGACATCCGCCAAGCTGGGCAAAGTGCGCCGCATCGATGACGCGGCAGGGCGTTATATCGAGTTTTGCAAAAGCACCTTTCCCGCGCAGCTGGATTTACACGGTCTCAAAATCGTCGTCGACAGCGCGCATGGCGCGACGTATCACGTCGCATCGCATGTGTTTCATGAACTCGGTGCGGATGTAGTCGCGATCGGCGACAAGCCCGACGGCTTCAACATCAACGCCGGCTATGGCGCGGTGCATCCGCAGGCGTTGCAGGATGCCGTGCGGCGCGAGCGCGCCGATTGCGGTATCGCGCTCGACGGCGACGGCGATCGCCTCGTCATGGTCGATGCCAAAGGCGAAGTTTACGATGGTGATCAGCTGCTGTACGTGATCGCCAGCCATCGCATGCGCCGCCGCCAGCAGTTGAAGGGCGGTGTCGTCGGCACGTTGATGACCAATCTCGGCATGGAGCACGCGCTCGCGCGGCTCAACATTCCGTTTGCCCGCGCCAAAGTCGGCGACCGCTACGTACTCGAAGTGATGGAGCAACGCGGCTGGACGCTCGGCGGCGAGAATTCGGGCCACATCATTTGTCTTGATCAGCACACCACGGGAGACGGTCTGGTTTCGGCGTTGCAGGTTTTGGGCGCGTTGCGCGCCGACAAGATGTCGCTGGCGAAAGCCGCGGCCGCGGTCAAGCTCTACCCGCAAATACTTATCAATGTGCGAACCCAGCGCAAGTTTGATTTCGCGGCGAACCCCGGCGTGAAGCAAGCCGTCGCGCAGGCGACGGCAGCACTGGGTGGTGATGGCCGCGTGCTGCTGCGCGCCTCCGGTACCGAGCCTGTCATACGCGTGATGGTAGAGGGCAAGGCGCGAGCACAGGTCAAGACCTGGGCGGACACCATTGCGGCCGCGGTGCGCAAGGCGGCGCACTGACGTTTTTTCCGGTAGTGCCGGGCGCGCGGCAACAGCGCGTGCGACCGTGTCGGCGGAGCGTACGCGGAACCGACAAATCCTTCTTGAATCAACGCGCTTGGGCGGTGCACCAAGCCTGATTTACGTTGACCATGAAGGGCTAGACCGGTAAAATCCCAACGCTTTAAGCGGGTGGATGGTCGATGCGCGGCAGGCTGGTTGCAGGCAACTGGAAATCCAACGGCAATCTGGCTGAAAACGAGCGTTTGCTCGGCCAAGTGCGCACTGCCGCGGCGGGATTGAAGGGCGCGGACTGCGCGGTATGCGCGCCTTATCCGTACCTGTATCAGGTCCAGCAAGTGCTCGCGGGTTCCGGCGTGGCGTGGGGCGGGCAGGACGTGAGCCAGTTCGGCGCCGGCGCGTATACGGGCGCCGTCACTGCGGCCATGTTGCGCGAGTTCGGTTGCCGTTTCGCAATCGTCGGTCACTCGGAACGCCGTAGCATCTTCGGCGAAAGCAATGCGACTGTCGCGGCGAAGTTTGTCGCGGCATTGCAGGCAGGGCTGACGCCGATACTGTGCGTCGGTGAAACATTGCAGGAACGCGAGTCTAACGCGATGGAGCGAATCGTCGGCGCGCAGATTGACGCGGTAGTCGCAGCGTCAGGTGTGGCGGCATTGGCAAAGGCGGTCGTCGCATACGAACCGGTGTGGGCAATCGGCACCGGCAAGACGGCGACGCCGGACGAGGCGCAGGCGGCGCATGCATTTATCCGCGCGCGGATCGCGGCGCAGGATGCGAACGTCGCTGCAGATTTGAGAATTTTGTATGGCGGCAGCGTCAAGGCCGCGAATGCGGCGCAGTTGTTCGCCATGCCCGACATCGATGGCGGTTTGATCGGCGGGGCGGCGCTGGTAGCGGAAGATTTCATGGCGATTTGCCGGGCGGCAGAACGTCACTAGCGGAATAATCGGGGCTGCGCGGCAACGCGCGAGAGGCGGCGGGAAGATCATGGAAACTTTATTGCTGGTATTGCACGTGACGGCGGCCCTCGCCATCATCGGGCTCGTATTGCTGCAGCATGGCAAGGGTGCGGACATGGGGGCGGCATTCGGCGGCGGTGCATCGGGCAGCGTATTCGGCGCCACCGGTTCGGCCAACTTCCTGAGCCGCGCCACGGCGGTACTGGCGACGGTGTTTTTCCTGACCAGCATGGCATTGACGTGGTTCTACGCGCACAAGGGCAACGCGAAGGGCATCATGGCGGCCCCGCCGGTTACCCAGCAGGCACCGGCGACCACACCAGCCACGCAAATTCCCGCGCCATCGCCCGACAAGCCGGCCGGCGGCGCGGATTCGAAGACGAAGGACATACCGAAATAACGGCTGTCAGCGATCAGTTTGCAGCGGTCTGCCTTGATTGTAGAGCGGGTTGGCTGCCAAATGATCACTGAAAGCTGACAGCTTAGAAAACGCCGACGTGGTGGAATTGGTAGACACGCCGTCTTGAGGGGGCGGTGGCGAAAGTCGTGG
>JBDSSV010000226.1:0-5629 GCA_039928535.1 Burkholderiales bacterium | reverse complement strand
GCTGCGCGCGGAACTCGCTTCGCTCGATGCGCAGCACCGCGACAAGCGCGCACAGCTCGACGCCGGGGAAGAAGCGCTGCCGCGACTCGAGCAGGCCTTGCGCGAGCAGGGCGCCACCGTCGACACGGCAGTGCAACAGGTGACGGCACTGACCGCCCGTATCGACGCGCTCACGCAGTTGCAGGACCGCATTGCGCGCAGCGAGACAATGCAGGGCTGGCTGGCTGCGCACGATCTGAACGCGGCGCGCCGCTTGTGGCAGGACATCGAGATCGAAGCCGGCTGGGAAGATGCGCTCGAGGCAGTACTGCGTGAACGTCTGAACGCGATCGGACTCGGCGATCTGGGGCAAGCCGCGCCATGGCTCGGCGATTTGCCGCCGGGTCGCATGACGGTGTATACGACCGCGCCTGACGATGCGGCAGCGGCGGCGCCGTTCGGCCTTGAGCCATTGGCCGCTTACGTGCGTTGCAAGAATTCCGCGGCCGCTGGTGCGCTCGCCGATTGGCTGCATCAGGTTTACGTCGTCAAGGACCGCCACGCAGGGCTCGCGCTGCGCGAGCGTCTGCCGGCGGGCGCGCTGCTGGTATCCGGTGATGGACACGTGTTTACGCGCCACAGCGTCAGTTTTCACGCGCCGGATTCAGAATTGCACGGCGTGCTGTCGCGCCAGCGCGAAATCGAGCAGTTGACCGCGGAACTTGCCAGGGAGCAGGCGCACCTTACGGCGCAGCGCGACGAGCTCGTTGGTGCGGAAGCGCAGTTCGAGCAACGCAGGGCAGCTCTCAATGAAGTTCGGTTTGCGGCGGAAATGCTCCAGCAATCGCTGCACGCATCCGAGCTTGCGATATTGCGCTTGTCCGAGCAGGCCCAACGCGTGACGCAGCGCGGCGAGCAGATCGCATTCGAACTTGCGGAAATCGTGGCGCAATCGGGGCACGAGCGCGCGCAGCACGACGCGGCGCAGATGCAAGTCGCGCAATTCGACAAGCAGCGCATCGAGTTTCAGGCACGCCAGGCCGGCACGCTGGAGCAATATGCGGCAGCGGAAGCGGCGCTCGATCAGCAGCGCGCTACTGTGCAGCAAGCCGAACGGGCGGCGCAGGAGTCGGCTTTTCATCTCAAGACCTGCACGGCAAAAATCGCCGAAGTCGACAATGCCATCGAGCTGGTCGCCGCGAATGTCAGCACGGTGAAGACCGGTATCGCGCACCACGAGCAGGAGCTTGGCGTGCTCGATGAAGCGCCGCTCAACAGCGAGCTTGAGCAGGTCATCACCGTGCGCACGCAGAAAGAACAGGTGCTGGCGGCCGCGCGCGACGGGCTGGAGGCCACTGAAACGACGCTGCGCGAAACCGAGCAGGCGCGATTGATGATAGAGCAGAATCTCAATCCGATCCGCGAGCGGACCGGCGAAGTCAGGCTGAAAGAACAGGAGGCGCGCCTGACCGAAGAGCAGTTTGCTCAGCAGCTCGCAGAAGCCGGCGCCAACGAGCAGGAGCTTGAAGCGCAGCTCGAAAAAGGCAAACGCTCGGGCGCGTGGCAGGCGGACATAACGCGGCTCAACGGCGAGATCGCCGAACTGGGGGCAGTGAACCTCGCGGCGCTGGAAGAACTGGAGTCTTCGCAGCAGCGCAAGAACTACCTCGATGCCCAGTCGCTCGATCTCAATCAGGCGTTGACCACGCTGGAAGATGCAATCCGGCGCATCGACCGCGAAACGCGCGAGCGCCTGCAGCACACGTTCGACGAGGTCAACGGGCATTTCGGGCGCATGTTTCCGTCGCTGTTCGGCGGCGGCCGCGCGAAGCTCGAGTTGACCGGCGAGGAAATACTCGACAGCGGCGTGCACGTGATCGCGCAGCCGCCCGGCAAGAAGAACAGTTCGATCCACCTCCTGTCCGGCGGCGAGAAAGCATTGACGGCGCTGTCGCTCGTATTCGCGCTGTTCCAGCTGAATCCCGCGCCGTTCTGCCTGCTCGATGAGGTGGACGCGCCGCTCGACGACACGAACACTGAGCGCTTTTGCGAGCTGGTCAAGAAAATGTCGGCGAATTCGCAGTTTCTCTTCATAAGCCACAACAAGATCACGATGGAAATCGCCAATCAGTTGATCGGCGTTACCATGCAGGAGGCGGGCGTATCGCGGGTCGTCGCGGTCGATATCGAGGAAGCCATGAAACTTTCGGAAGAAGCCGCGTAGGCCGCGCCTATGAGCGACTTGCAGCTGGGTCTGTTGGTCATCGGCGCGTGCGTCGTCGCCGGCGTCTACGCGTTCAACGTATGGCAGGAACGCCAGTTCCGGCGCCGCACGGAAGCGGCGTTCGGGGACGAACACACGGATGTGTTGATGCCGGCAGAGCATGCGCCCGCCGCGGCGGCAAACGCGCGCATCGAGCCGCGCATGGAGGGGGAGCCGGCGCCGGCGCCGGCGCCGGGGCTCGGATCGTCCGCGGCGAAGGCGCCGGCGGGCGCGCTGCTGGATCCGGTGATCGACTATGTCGTTGAGGTCAAGCTTGCGGGTACGGACACCGGCGCGGCATTGCATGCGGAGCTGCGCGATCTGGCCGACCATTGGAATAAGCGGGTGCTGGTCGCGGGCTATGATGCTGCGACCGGGGAATGGCAGCCTGCGGGCATGGACGGCGGCGCCGCGCATACACAATTGCGGTTCGCGCTGCAGATGTCCAACCGGGCCGGCTGCATCGAACAGGAACAGCTCAATACGTTTCGCGCCGCCGTGCAGAAGTGGGCGGCTGCAAAGGGCGCCGCTGACTCTGCAATCAAGGCCATCGAGACCGAACTCGCGCACGCGATGGCAGTGCAACTCGACCGCTTTTGCGCCGACGTGGACATCGCCATCGGCGTCAACGTGGTGGCGCGCGGGGCGGCTGCATTTTCCGGCACCAAGATACGCGCGCTGGCCGAAGCCGGCGGCATGAAGCTCGGCAGTGACGGGGTGTTCTATCTGCAAAGCGAGAGCGGCGCTACGGTCTACACCGTCGACAACCACGAGCCGATGCCGTTCATGCCGGAACAGATGAAGACGCTGACCACCGGCGGCATCACGTTTCTGCTCGACGTGCCGCGCGTCGCCGATGCGGCGCGGGTGTTCGAGGCGATGCTGGGCGCGGCGCGCAATTTCGCCGCGGCGCTCGACGGCACCCTGGTCGACGACAATCACACCGCGCTGACGGACGATGCGATCGAAAAAATTCGCCGCCAGCTGGTCGGCATACTCGCAAAGATGGAGGCGGGGCAGATCGCCGCCGGGGGAGCGCGCGCACTGCGTCTGTTTTCATAGATGACTGTGCCGCAGTCCATTCGCTCCCGCGCTGAGGCATTGCGCGGAAAAATCGAGCACTACAATCACGAATACTACGTGCTCGACCAGCCGGCCGTCGCGGACGCCGAATACGACCGGCTGTTCAGCGCGCTGCAAACGCTTGAGCAGCAACATCCGGAACTGGTAACGCCCGATTCGCCAACTCAACGGGTCGGCGGTGGCGTGCTGGCACAGCTGAAACCGGTTCCACACGCGCTGCCCATGCTGTCTATCCGCACGGAAACGGACATTAGCGACGACGGCGCCGTCAAGTTCGATGCTTACGTCAGACGCGAACTTGGTCTGGACGACGATGCGCCGGCGCTCGAATATATGGCCGAGCTAAAGTTCGACGGCCTTGCGATCAGCCTGCGCTACGAAGATGCTCTGCTCGTCCAGGCGGCGACGCGCGGCAACGGCGAGATAGGCGAGGACGTCACGCAAAATGTGCGCACCATGCGGCAGGTGCCGCTCAAGCTGCGCGGACACGCGCCGAAAGTGCTCGAAATACGCGGGGAGATCTATATGCGCCGCAGCGACTTCGAGCGCATGAACGAGCGTCAACAGGCTGCGGGCGGGAAGACATTCGTGAATCCGCGCAATGCGGCTGCCGGTGCGATCCGCCAGCTCGACGCTGCCATGACCGCGCAGCGCCCGCTCTCGTTCTTCGCCTATGGATTGGGCGAATTCGCGCAGTGGCAGATCCCGGCGCGACATAGCGAAGTGCTGGACGCGCTGGAAATTTTCGGCGTGCCCGTGAACAAAGAGCGCCGCGTAGTCAGCGGTGCTGCGGGGCTGGTCGAATTTCACCGCGCGATCGGCGCGCGCCGCGACCAGCTGCCTTTCGATATCGACGGCGTCGTTTACAAGGTGAACAGTTTGCGGCTGCAGCAGAACCTCGGCTTTCGCACGCGCGAGCCGCGTTGGGCCATCGCGCACAAGTACCCGGCGCAGGAGGAAACGACCACCGTGCTGAATATCGACGTGCAGGTCGGGCGCACCGGCGCGGTGACGCCGACGGCGCGCCTGCAGCCGGTCTTCGTGGGCGGCGTCACCGTGACCAACGCCACGCTGCACAATGAGGATGAAGTGCGGCGCAAGGATGTGTGGATAGGCGATACGGTTATCGTGCGGCGTGCGGGCGATGTGATTCCCGAGATCGTCGCGGTGGTTGCCGAACGGCGTCCCGTGGCAGCACGTCAGTTCGTCATGCCGCAAACGTGTCCGGAGTGCGGGTCGGCGATAGTGCGGCTGCCCGATGAGGCGGTGGCGCGTTGCACGGGCGGTTTATTCTGCCCGGCCCAGCGCCGGCAGGCGCTGCTGCATTTTGCCGGCCGCCGCGCGATGGATATCGAGGGACTCGGCGATAAGCTGGTCGAGCAGCTGGTGGCAGCCGCGATCGTGCGCACGCCGGCCGATCTGTATAAGCTCGGTATCGCGAGTCTCGCCGAACTCGACCACATGGCGGATAAATCGGCGGCCAATCTGGTCGCCGCCATCGAAAAAAGCAAGCACACCACGCTGGCGCGTTTCATCTATGCGCTCGGCATCCGCAATGTCGGCGAGACCACGGCGCAGGACCTCGCGCGCTATTTCGGCAATCTTGATCGCATTGCGGGCGCCGATGCAGATGCTTTGCAGCAGGTCCCCGACGTGGGGCCGGTGGTGGCCGCGAGCGTCGTCGGTTTTTTCGGCGAACCGCACAACCGCGAAGTCATCGCGCAGATGACTGGGGCGGGGGTGACATTTGCCGAATCGGCGCCGCAACGCGTCGATGCCAGCGGCCGCGTCAGCGGCAAGACTTTCGTGCTTACCGGATCGCTGCCGCATCTGTCGCGCGACGAGGCGGCGCAAAAGATCCGCGATTACGGCGGCAAGGTCAGCGGCAGTGTGTCGAAGAAAACGGATTACGTCGTCGCCGGCGCCGAAGCGGGCAGCAAGCTCGACAAGGCGCGCGAACTGGGTGTTGCTATACTGGACGAAGCAGGCTTACTGCAGTTACTGGAGCAATGACGACGATGGCAAATGTTATAACCAAGGCGGTATTCCCGGTGGCGGGCCTCGGCACGCGGTTTTTGCCCGCGACCAAGGCGAGTCCCAAGGAGATGCTGCCGGTCGTCGACAAGCCGCTGATCCAGTACGCAGTCGAAGAGGCGGTCGCGGCGGGTATCACCGAGCTCGTATTCATCACCGGCCGCAGTAAACGCGCGATCGAGGACCATTTCGACAAGGCGTTCGAGGTTGAGTCCGAGCTGACGGCCCGCGGCAAGCACGCGATGTTGGCGATGGTGCGCGATGTCGTGC
>JBDSSV010000225.1:0-3969 GCA_039928535.1 Burkholderiales bacterium | reverse complement strand
TCCTTGCAGGCTGGCAAATAAGGAAATTGCCGGCCTTGCCAGATCCATTCCGCAGCTTTGACTTCGACCATCGTTCTGGATCGATCGAGGTCGAGCGAGCATTCAACGGCGGACTCACCGGCGCGTGCAGCAGCGCAGAGTGTTTCGTGTACTTTTTGAGTGAGCAGCGGCCCCATTTCGCAGCTCACCAGCACGGCTGGCGAGCAATTGCGCGCCTCATATCAGTGCGGTTCGTTCCAGCCCGTCGTCTTCGCGCCTTCGGTTGCAACCAGCACAAACGCCATCACGCAGGGCTCAGTGCCGCGATTGTTCCAGTTGTGCAACGTTCCGCGCTGAATGACCACGTCGCCGGGCTTCAGATGCACTTCACCATCCTCCATCTCCATCCACATTTCTCCGGACAAGCAGATGGCGTAATCGATGGAGTCGGTCTTGTGCCAGCGCGCAATGTTTTTGGGCTCGTAGCGGCCGTAGCGAAATACCGAGCCACCGGCGAGACTCGTGCCGAGTTCCCAGTTGTTCGGATCTTCTTCCGTCGTCTCGGCCGGCAATTTGCGCGTCGCCCACATCGGAATGTTGTCGAATCCGGGCCGCAGGTTAATCGGTACAATCTCGTTGTCCCACTTGATGCAGCTTTTTCCGTTTTGGTTGAAACCAGTGACCACTCTGCGGCCTTTAATGCTCATTGCAAGTTCTCCTGTGAGTGCAATCGGGTTGAACGGCGGCGTGCGAGCGACGCCCGCTCACGCGTAGTTTACCGCGCCGGCCTATTTTCAAGCGCAGTGGCCGGCGGTAAACAAGGCGCTGCGGCGGGACAAGCAGACTATCCGGCCAGCTTGCAAGTAATTTCTTCACAGTTCGCCAACTTCCGCGCGCTGCCCCGATAAAGAGCCCGCCGCCGGCCGGTTTGCGGGCCATCGGCGACGAGCGCCGCACGGCTCATTACTGTCCTTTCGCATCCGAACACGCGGCGCGTGTTGTCTTGTCACAACACGCGCCAAAAACATTATTGATGAAAAGCGGTTCAGGAGAGTTCTTCCGCCGATAGTCCCGTATGCTAGGCGTAGAGGGAATATGGCGAACGTCGACGGCGGAAAATTCAAATTTACGATCTCGCGGGGCACTAGGGCAATGCTTCGCTTCG
The DNA here is from genome assembly GCA_039928535.1 of Burkholderiales bacterium. Classification (GTDB taxonomy): domain Bacteria; phylum Pseudomonadota; class Gammaproteobacteria; order Burkholderiales; family SG8-41; genus PALSA-1004. Next base: position 2,825 of record JBDSSV010000225.1, on the reverse strand, counting down.
TGCGCAAAATTCCCCGGCGCGTGGCGCTGGTCGCCGGCGCAATGGTCGCGGTGGGATGCCTGGCTTACGCCGGGCTCGAAGACATCATCGGAATGGCGGACTCCCGTTTTTCTAAAACGCTCGACGCTCAGCTGGGCATCGACCGGAATTCGATTTTGCGCTTGCATGACCAGGCCTACTTCGCCGAGCAGTCGGTGTTTGTCTCGGAGAATCAAAAAACCGTCGCGTGCATTTCGTCGCCCGAACGCCGCATCCTGATCAAGGACGCCGCGGACATCCCGCCGTTCTTCGCCAATGCGATCCTCGCGTCGGAAGACAAGAACTTCTTTACTCACGAGGGCGTCGACAAGGGCGCGATCGTGCGCGCGACGACGATGCGGCTTTTGCAGAGAAGCCACTCGGGCGCTTCGACGCTGACGATGCAGATCGCCAAACATCTGCGCGGCGGCACCGGCCGCGCATCGACCGAAATGGAGAAGCTCGGCGACATCGTGATGGCGCTGCGCATCCAGCGCGAGTTCACGCGCGAGGAGTTGCTGCTCAAATACATCAACCTGCCTTATTTCGGCCGCGGGCAATACGGCATCGAAGCGGCAAGCCGCGCGTATTTCGGTAAGCCCGCCAAGGATCTTGCGCTCCATCAGGCAGCCTTCATCGTCGCGCTTATCAACAAACCGGCGCTCCCCGACCGAACGTTTGCAGTGGACCCGTTGTTGAAAGTGAAGGATGAGATTCGCAACGCGAACTGGGCGGAGGCTGCGCGTGGAACCCAGCGCGTGCTGGCTCTGATGGCGGACCAGGGCGTGATCACGGACGCGGAGCACGAGCAAAGTGCGGATCTCGCGAAACGAACACTCCACAGTGAAGTGCTGGCGCCGGGCATCGGCTGCGGCACGAACGACCATTTCCTCGAGCGCGTACGCATACTGTACAAAGATCGTTTTCCGATCAACAGCGGCGGTCTGACGATCGCGATCACGCGCGACGACGCGCTTCAAGAGGTGCTCGTAAAGGCAGTGGACCTCACGCTGCGCACGTATCTGGCGCGCCACCCCGACGATACCGACAATGATGAACTGCGGGCCGGCGCGTTTGCGGTCGATTTCAGCGGCAAAGTACTTGCCGAGGTCGGCAATTCCAGCTTCAAGCTCAAGTACGACGTCATGGCCAGCGGCTGGCGCCAGCCGGGATCGACGTTCAAGATTTTTACGTATGGCGGATTGGTCGAGCAACTCACCCGCGAAGTGGTCGCCGCCGATTCATCGCCGCGCACGGTCGAGGATATTTCTGCTGAGGTGCTCAAGCGCTGCACCGTGCTCGACGCGCCGATCTCGGTGGCGCTGGGCCGCGGGCGCGGCGCCAAGAAGATCGAAAACTTCCACTCGCGCTCCGAGCCGCAGTACCGCGGCTCCATCACCTGCCAAATCGCGGTCGGCGAATCGCGCAACACCGCCGCGATGCGCGCCGGCGCGCGCGCCGGAATCAAGCGCGTGATCGCGCTCACCTATCGCCTGGGAATGCCGAGGGACGCCAAGCATATATTGCAGCCCTACCCCACGACCGCGATCGGCGCCTCGGAAGTCAACCCGTTGTCGATGGCCAGCGCGGCCGCATTCGTCAACGGCGGATTCCGCGTGACGCCGCGATTCGTCAACGACGTGTGCCGCGGCGGCGAGTCGCTGCTCAATACCGATGAGCAGGGCCGCCGCATGGATTGCGACATCAAAGGCGAGAACCGCCCGCCATACGAACGGCTGATCCATCCGGCGGTGTCCACGGCGATGATCGAACTTTTGAAGAGCCCGCTCGATATCGGCACCACCGGCACTGCGTCAGCGCTCAGGCGCGGTGTCATCCCTGGCATGGATCCATTGAGCGATGAAGTGTGGAAGTTGAAACCGAAAGAAAGAAAAAAATTGACGCTCGCATTCCCCTTCGAAAAAGCCGGCGAAATGGCGGGCAAGACGGGAACTGCTACCAATGCCGACGGCAAGACATCAGACGTGTGGCTGCTCCTGTTCGTGCCGGGTCCGCCCCGTAATCCGGAAGCGGGCGTCATGCTCGGTTTCTGGATGGGCAAGGATTCCAAAATCCGCTCGCTCGGCGACCGCGGCTCCAGTGGCGGCGCTGGATTCGCCGAATCCGGCGGCCGCAACTGGGTACATTCGGCGGCAACGGTTCTCGCATTTCTGCAGGCGGAGCGCGGACTTTTAAAGCCCGGCTATAAATTTCAGCCGCTCGTGCGCGACTATGTGCTCACGAACATGGAAGCCAACGCAGTGCCGGCCAGCGTCAACAAGGCCGTGGTGGCCGTTGCCAAACGCGCGACCGCTGAATCGGACTAAAGCGCGCCGCGCTTAAGCGAACAGCTCCCGGTCGCGGATCTTGCGCGGCACCTCGTAGTCGTCCGCAAACCACGACTTCTCCCCGGCCTTGCGCGGCGGCCTCGCCAGTTCGAGCGTCTTCCTTGCCTTCTTCGCCGCCTTCTGCACCACGCGGAAATGATAGTGGTCGAAGATGCGCAACGCTTCAACGGTGTACGACACGGCGACACGGCGATTTCTAATCACGAGCAGATTCTCGCCATTCTTGGTGTCCGCCGGAATCGAAAAATTGTACGAGCCCAGGTAAACACGTGCGGTCGGCTTGTCGAAGTCCAGCACGACAAACTTATGGTGCATCCGGTTGCCGCCGCCCCCGGCGGGCTCCTTGCTGAAAGGCGCAGGCACGTTTTCATCGAGCGCCGCAGCGTATACCGGCGCAATGTTGCCGTTCGGCATCTGCAGATCAATGCCGCCGACTTTTTTATCCGCAATGCCGTAGAC
>JBDSSV010000224.1:0-2869 GCA_039928535.1 Burkholderiales bacterium | reverse complement strand
CGTGCGGGTCGACTTTTTCCTTATACGCGCGAAAGCTCTCGACCTGCGCCGGGTCGAGAAAGTCGAGCTTGGTGATGCCGATACCGTGCTCGCCGGATATGACGCCGTCGAGCGATTGGGCGAGGCGCATGATGCGCGCGACGGTGTCGCCCGCCTCCTGCAGCATTTCGTAATTGTCGGAATTGACCGGGATATTGGTATGCACGTTGCCGTCGCCGGCATGCATGTGCAGCGCGACGAATACGCGGCCGCGCAGTACGGTCTGGTGGATCGCGTCGCACTGCTCGCGCACCTTGTGGAAACTCAACCCGCTGAAAATATCGGCCAGCGGCGCGCGCACTTCCGTTTTCCACGACACGCGCGCGATATGGTCCTGCAAAGTCCGGAACACCGATTCCTGCGACGTAATATCGGTGGCAGGCTTGATTTCACCAGGCATCCCCGCATACGGCGCGTCCATGTTGTCCGCGAGCCATTGCCAGCGCCGGCGCGTCTCGTCGATCAGCGCCAGCGCGCGCTCTACGCGGTCGTCGATGAGTTCGTTGGGCGCGACCGCCACTTCGGATTGCTGCAACGGCAGATCTCCGCGCAGGAACTCGTCCAGCGCACCGAGCAGTTTCAGCTTGTTGCTGATCGACAGCTCGATGTTGAACCGCTCGATGCCGTCCGAATAATCGCCGAGCCGGTCGAGCGGAATGACCACGTCCTCATTGATCTTGAACGCGTTCGTATGCTTTGAAATCGCCGCGGTGCGCCCGCGGTCGAGCCAGAACTTCTTGCGCGCTTCGCTGCTCACCGCGACGAAGCCTTCGCCGGAGCGTGCATTGGCGATGCGCACGACGTGCGATGCCGCAGCGGCCACCGCGTTCTCGTCGTCGCCGACGATGTCGCCGAGCAGTATCATTTTCGGCCGCCCGGCACGCTTGGCCTTGGTCGCATAGCCGACCGCATTGATATAGCGCGAGTCGAGGTGTTCGAGACCGGCGAGCGTGGCCTGCGGATGGGCGCGGATATAGTTGACGATTTCGACGATGGCCGGTACCGCTTCGCTGACCTGGCCGAAAAATTCCAGACATACCGTGCGGATATGCGGCGGCATCCTGTGCAGCACGAAAGTCGCTTCGGTGATGATGCCGTCGCAGCCCTCCTTCTGCATCCCGGGCAGTCCCGACAGGGCTTTGTCGGTGACGTCCTTGCCGAGCCCGCGCTTGCGGAAATTCGCGCCGGGGATCTCCAGCACTTCCTCCGCCACCTTTGTCCTGCCGTCTATCGCATAGCGCGTGAGGCGAAAGCGCGCGAGCGCGATGTCGTGAATCTTGCCGAGGTTATGGTCGAGACGTTCGACGTCCAGCCATTCGGCATCCGGCGTCACCATGCGCCAGCTTGCGAGATTGTCGAGCGCGGTACCCCACAGCACGGCTTTCTTGCCGCCGGCATTCATGGCGACGTTGCCGCCGATACAGGACGCGTCGGCCGAAGTCGGATCGCAAGCAAAGACGAGTCCCGCGGCTTCCGCGGCTTCCATCGCGCGGCGCGTGACGACGCCGGCGCCGCAGCGCACGACGGTCACCGGCTTATCGACGCCGGGCAATTTCGCGTCCTTGAGAACTTCAAACCGGTCCAGCTTCTCGGTATTGATGACCGCCGACATCGGGGTCAACGGAATGGCGCCGCCCGTATAGCCGGTGCCGCCGCCGCGCGGAATGATCGTCAGCCCGAGCTCAATGCAGGCGGCAACGATGCCGGCGATTTCTTCTTGCGTGTCGGGATTGATGACGACGAACGGGTACTCGACGCGCCAGTCGGTCGCGTCCGTCACGTGGGACACGCGCGCGAGGCCGTCGAACTGGATATTGTCGCGGCGGGTAATGCGCGCAAGCCGCTTAACCGCCTTGCGCCGTAGCGCGAGCGTCGCTTCGAATCCTTTTTCGAACGTGTCGACCGCGACGTGCGCGGCTTCCAGCAACCGGGTGACCGCGTCGGCCGGGCGTTGCCGGCGCACTTCGATTTCACGCAAGCGGTGACGCAGTGCCGCGATCAGCAGGGCGCGGCGTTTGCGATTGGCGAGCAGGTCGTCCTGCAGGTAGGGATTGCGCGTCACCACCCAGATGTCGCCGAGCACCTCGTAGAGCATGCGCGCCGAACGGCCGGTGCGGCGCTGTCCGCGCAGATCATTGAGCACGTCCCACATCGCCGGCCCGAGCAGACGGATTACGATCTCGCGGTCGGAGAACGACGTGTAGTTATAGGGAATTTCGCGGAGGCGGGCGGTCATGATTCACACATAGATCCAAAGAACTGCATTTTACGGGAATGACGTGTTGCACGCGGCCTTGCTGTACGCGCAGTCGTATCGTCGCGGATCACGTAACCGCCGCAGCCACCAATACATAGCGCGCGAATTTACCGATTGCCATGAATAATGCGCTCAGCCAGGGATTGAGGCGCAACCAGCCGGCCGCGACGCACAGCGGATCGCCGACGATGGGTACCCACGCCGCGAGCAGCACTGGCGTGCCATAACGTTGAGCCCATTTCACGCCCTTAAGTTCCGCGCTTTGCGGAATGAGCCGTCCGATGAGGTATGACGACATGCCGCCCAGCGTGTTGCCGATCGTCGCGACTATCAGCGCCGGCCAGTACTGTGCCGGGTCTAGATGCAGCACGCCCGCGAGCACGAACTCCGAGCCGCCCGGCAGCAGCGTGGCGGCAAGAAAGCTGCTCGCAAACAGCGCCCACAGGCTGACCGACGCATCCATTCGGGTGATTGTTGCATGCCGTCATCGTTTGCGCCTCCGGTTTGACGCATCGCAAGGCTATCGCAGATAATCCACGCCGCATTTGACGCGCGCGCGCCATGCTTTCCGCG
>JBDSSV010000223.1:0-2978 GCA_039928535.1 Burkholderiales bacterium | reverse complement strand
TTATTCGCAACGGATGATTCGGAAAATCCTGTCCAATTGCCGTGCCCGCGCACAACATCAGTGCTATAGAAAACTTGCGCATGCCCTCCTCCTTCGAGTGCTTACCTTATCATCATAAGCGGCGAATCTACTATCGTGCGAAAATAGCCGGGTGAAAACATTTGTCTCTCACAGCGGCTTGCTGGCCGCTGCCGCCTTGACCCTGCTCAGCGCGCCTGCATTCGGGCAAAACACGCAGGCATATCCGCAAAAGCCCATTCGCCTGATCGTCGGCTATCTACCCGGCAGCAGCAACGACACACTCGCGCGCTTCGTCGGCGGCAAGCTGCACGATCGCCTGGGACAACAAGTGGTGATCGACAACCGGCCCGGCGCCAACGGCAATATCGGCGCCGACCTCACGGCCAAATCCACACCGGACGGACATACGCTTTTGCTCATGTCGGTCTCCTTCTCCATGAGCGCCGCGGTATACACAAAACTTCCGTTCGATCCGGTCAAGTCATTCACGCCGATCGCGATGCTTGGCGCGGGTCCCCTTGTCCTGGTCACCCATCCCGCTTTTCCGGCATCCAACGTCAAAAGCCTGATCGAGCTCGCCACGGCGAAGCCGAACACCCTGACGTATTCGTCCGCGGGCACCGGCGGAATCAATCATTTTGGCGGCGCGCTGTTCTCGCGTGTTGCCCACGTACAGATGATCCATGTCCCCTACAAAGGCGGCGCGCCTGCACTGACGGATGTGATGGGCGGACAGGTGCAGCTCATGTGGGGCACGATGCCGCTGACGCTCACGCAGATTCGCGCCGGCAAAGTCAAAGCGCTCGCCGTTACGAGTGCGAAGCGCTCACCACTGCTGCCCGACGTGCCTGCAATCGGTGAGGCCGGCGCGCCCGGTGCGGAAATCAGCACGTGGTGGGGCATACTGGCGCCCGCGGCAGTGCCCGGGGCCATCGTCACCCGGCTCAACAACGAAATTGCGGCGATACTCGTTACGCCCGAATCCGCGCAGCGTCTGGCGGCCGAAGGCGCCGAGCCATGGCCGCTGTCGAGCGCCGCGTTCGGACGCGTGATCGGCGACGAAATCACGAAATGGACGCGCGTCGCGAACGAAGCCAATATACGTGCCGATTGACGGCGCCGTGACCAAATTGCCGGAGGAGCGAAACAGCATGCAATTGAATTCCTGTTTTCGATTGGTGAAGGTAGTGACGTACGCAATGGTCTGCGCGAGCCTTGCTACCACGCAGGCCGGCGCCGCAAATGTGGCGGACAAGTACCCGGATCATCCGGTGCGCGTCATCGTTCCATTCCCCCCGGGCGGCGGCAACGACCTGCTCGCGCGCGCGATGTCGACCCGGCTGACCGAATCGCTCGGCCAGCAGTTCATCGTCGATAACCGCGGCGGCGCGGGCGGATTGATCGGCGGACAGCTCGCCGCGACTGCCGACCCTGACGGCTATACGCTCTTTCTCGGCAGCATGGGCAGCCTCGCGCACAATCCCGCGCTGCGGCCGAACCTTCCGTACAAGCCCGCGCGTGATTTCGCAGGCGTCACGCTGCTGGTGACATCACCGTTCATATTGGTGGTCCATCCCGGGGTCGCCGCCACCAACGTACGCGAGCTGCTGGCGCTGGCGCGCGCGAAACCCGGCACGCTGAATTTCGGTTCGGCGGGCGTAGCCTCGTCACTGCACCTCACGGGCGAGCTCTTCAAATACACCACGAAGATAAACATCGTGCACGTGGCCTATAAGGGCACGGCGCCGGCGCTCACCGATCTGATCGCCGGCCAGGTGCAGATGGTGTTCAGCACCATCGCGCCCGCGCTGCCGCTCGTGAAAGGCGGCAAGTTGCGCGCCCTCGGCGTCACCACGGCACAGCGCACCAAAGGGGCACCCGACATACCGACGATCGCCGAAGCCGGCGTTGCGGGATTCGCGGTGGAAAACTGGCAGGGTATCGTCGCGCCCGCGAAGACGCCGCGCGCGATCGTCGACAAGCTAAATCGTGAACTGGTCAAGATAATCGCGCAGCCGGCCATCGTCGAGATGTTCACCCACCAGGGGCTGGACGCAGTTGGCAACACACCTGCCCAGTTCGACAAGCTGATCCGCGCCGAAATCGACAAATGGACCGCATTGGTCAAGGCGGCAGGCATTCATGTTGATTAACTAGTTTACTATCAGTAGCCTATAGATACTGTAAACTGTTGACAATTCAGCAAGGACTGCTTTAACCTTAACGGGTGGCCCTGCACTCCGTCCGCAAACACGCTCCCATAACGCCGCCCGGCGGCGCCGAACACGCCGTCGAATTGCGGCGCTCCCAAACGCTGGTAAACATCTGCCACGCCGAGATCGAGCGCATGATCCTCGAGAACGAGATCGCGCGCGGCGGCCGCATCAACGAGCTCGCGCTCGCGGCACGCCTCGGCATCAGCCGCGGACCGGTGCGCGAAGCCTGCCGCGCCCTGACCCAGGCCGGGCTGCTCGAAAACCATACCAACCGCGGATTTTTCGTGCGCAAGCTCGCGCACAAGGACGTCATCGACCTCTACGATTTACGCGCCGGATTGATGCGCCTCGCGGGCGAGCTGATCGTGCAGAGCGTTACCGACGAACAATTGGCTGGCCTGCGCGGATTCGTGGACGGCATGGACGCAGCGCGCGCGCAGAAAGAAACTGCGCGCTTCCAGGAACTCAACGCCGGGTTCCACGCCGCGCTGGTCGAAGCCGCGGGCAACCGCCGGCTGCAGGAAGTCTACGACGGGCTGGTCAAGGAAATGCGCCTCTTCCGCCAGCGCGCGCTCGCCTCCGACGCCGCGATGGCCGCTTCCAACCGCGAACATCAGGCCATCGTCGACGCCATTGCGACTCACGAGGCCGCGCGCGCTGCCGCCGCCATGGCCGACCACATTTTGCACGGCAAAGCCCGTTTTCTCAGCGCGGCCGGCGACGATCTCGACGAATAACGAC
>JBDSSV010000222.1:0-6150 GCA_039928535.1 Burkholderiales bacterium | reverse complement strand
GTTGAAGCGCACACGCCGCAGGAGATTGAAATCGGATTTGCCGTGATGGCGCGCCATAACGCCGGGGCGCTCATAGTGCTGCGGGATGCTTTTTACACCCAACAGAAAAAACAGATCGTGGAACTCGCGGCGAAGCAGCGGCTGCCGTCCATAGGCGGGTATGGCGAATACGTGGAAGGTGGCGGTCTGATGAGCTACGGTCAAAACGCCGGGGAAAATTATAAGCGCGCGGCAACCTACGTCGACAAGATATTCAAGGGCACCAATCCCGGCGACATTCCGGTGGAGCAACCAACGACATTCGAATTATTCATCAACCGCAAGACCGCGAATGCACTCGGGCTCAAGATACCGAACTCGATGCTTGCGCAGGCAACGAAAGTCATCGAATGATGCGCTGCCTTCAATACCGGATTAAGCGCCTTGCCTCCGGGCAGGCGATAGACCGAGAAATCCTTCACGTCGATAGTCAATATGTCCGTCGCGCCGGTTTGCTGCGCGACCCGGATAACGGTGATCGAGTGATGCGCTCGCTATACTCCAGCGTCAACAAGGACGAGATCGATGGCGCGCGCGAGCGTCACAACCCTGGTGCCGCGCAGAGTTCGATCGTAAAGAAAGCCGAAGTCGCGCGCATCGCCGGTAACGAGAAGGTCGGTACCCGCATGAATCGCCGCCGCCAGTATTGGCGCGTCCTTGAGCGGCAGGCCCTGCTGTTGCGCCCACTTAACCAGCGGGTGTGGAGCTTCGGCGACCATCGTCATGATCTTGAGAGAAGCGGCAAAGCGCTGCGCGGAATCCCGCGACTTCAATTCAAGATTTCGCCGCGCTTCCTCCAGCGCGTAAGTCGAAGTCTGCAGCGTGCAGAGTCCCGCTTCGGCAAGTGCGATCAGATCCTGCGCCCGTCCTTCGTCCCGGTGCACCGCGGAAAAAATGACGTTGGCGTCAAGAAAAAGCTTCAACGCTTGCGGCGCTTGAGCGCTTTGCGCACGCGGACCTCTTCAACTTCAGCGCGCTGGTTGGCCCGATCAAACTCTGCAATTCGCGCTTCCGTGTACACCTCGATCGGATACACTCCCGCCGGACGCAAGATTACAGCCCCATCATCGGTTGCCTCGACGAGCATCGTCGCCGCGCCTTGCAGCCCGATCTTTCGCAGCACCGCGGCCGGCAGCGAGAGCTGTCCTTTTTTGCCAAGCTTGACGATGTCCATGGCGGCTCCTGAATTCCGGAAAGCCGGATTATGGCATACCGGCATCAAGTACTGCAATGGCCTGGTGCAGGCGACGAGGGTGATCGAATGATCAATCGCCGACAATTCGTATTTGCCCTTGGCGCCTTCCCATTCGCCGGCTCTCTTCACGCCGGAGCTCAACAAAGCGGAGGCCTGCGACGCATCGGGATATTGATATCCCCCGCGCGGCCGCCGTCGATAGATGCCCACTATATCGGCGCCCTCCCCCGCGCGCTGCGAGAACTGGGTTACGTCGAAGGCAAGAACATCGCCCTCGAATGGCGCTTTGCGGATGGCAAGTACGAACGTCTCGCCGGCCTCGCGGAAGAACTAGTCAGACTAAAAGTTGATGTCATCGTAACGGGCGGCACGGCGGCGAACCGCGCGCTGCAGAAAGCGACTTCCACCATCCCGATCGTCAATGCGGCGATGATCGATCCTGTCGGCAACGGCTTTGCCACGAGCCTCGCGCGACCCGGCGGCAACATCACGGGGCTCTCTCTCACCACCACCGACATGAGTCCGAAGCATCTCGAGCTGTTGAAGCTCATGCTCCCCAAACTCTCACGCCTCGCCGTGCTGGTGAATCTCGGCAACCCTGGCCATCCGGCGATCGTCAAGGGCCTGCAGGCCAACGCGCAGCAACTGGGCATCAAGTTACTACCGATAGATGCGCGAACACCCGACGACATAGAGCGCGGGTTTGCAACGATGAAAAAGGAACATGCCGAGGCGGTCATAGTGACCATCGATGCATTCTTTATCGGGCAGCGGCAGCAAATCGCTGCGCTTGCGTTGAAAAACCAGATGCCGTCTTTGTTTTCGGTGCGCGAACAGGTAGAAGCTGGCGGCCTCATGAGCTATGGCCAAAACCTTGCGGACTTCTATAAGCGCGCCGCAACCTATATAGATAAAATCCTCAAGGGCGCCAAGCCGGGCGAGCTTCCGATCGAGCAGCCCGCGAGCTTTGCGCTGCTGATCAACCGCAAAACCGCCACGGCGCTAGGGCTCAACATTCCCAATGAACTGCTGCTGCGCGCAGACAAGTTGATCGAGTGATCGATAATCCTTCAAGGAGCCAGAATGCGTAACCCTGTCCACACCACCGCGACTTTTCTTTCCGGAGTTGCACGAACGGCGCTGATCTGCGCGATGGGCTTGCTGTCGTGCGCGCAGGCGGCGGAGAAGCAGCTTCATATCGGCATACTTTCCAGCGGCAGCGGGGATGGCCGCGCCGCCAACGAGACCTCCCTCATCGAGGGCCTGCGCGCCCACGGTTATGTGGAAGGTAAAAATCTCGTTATCGAGCGTCGTTATGTCTCCACCCAGATATCGGTGCGGGTGCCCGAAAACGCGCGCGAACTCGCAGGCATGAAACTCGACGCCATCGTCACGACGTGCTCGCCATCGACGCAGGTCGCGAAAAGCGCGACGAGTTCGACACCAATAGTGATGGTCGCCGTTTCAGACCCCGTGGGGCAACACCTTATCGCGAGCCTCGCAAGGCCCGGACAAAATGTCACCGGTCTCGCCAGCCAGGCCGACGAACTATTGCCGAAAAGACTTGAGTTCATCGCTGCAATAGTCCCGCGCGCCACCACGATTGCGGTGGTCTTGAATGCAAATAATCCGGTACATGCGGTCGGATGGAAAAAGCTCGAAGTCGCAGCGATGCAACTGAAAATAAAACTCCTCAAAATCGAAGTTCTCGGTTCCGACAATCTCGCCGCCGGCCTTGAGGCTGCCGCGCGCGGCAACGCCGGCGCGCTATTGCTGATGCCCGACGACCCGATGTTTTACAACTTTCGGGGGCAGATCGTGCAACTCGCGGCCAAATATCGGTTGCCGGATTTTTACTGGACAAGCGATTATGTTTTAGCGGGGGGCCTCCTGAGCTATGGCGAAAATCTGCGCTCCAGCTACTATGGAGCGGCGACCTACATCGATAAGATCGCCAAGGGCTCGAATCCAGCCACCCTCCCCGTCGCGCAGCCGACCATTTTCGAGCTGGTGGTAAATAAAAAAACTGCCAAGGCCCTTGGCATCACGATTCCGGGCGAGATCCTGCTGCGCGCCGACAAGGTGATCGAGTGATTACGCGCCGACAGGCGCTGAGCGCACTCGGCGCGGCCGCGCTCACTCCGCCTCTTTCGTTATTCGCGCAGCCGTCCGGCAAGGTCTGGCGCATCGGATTGCTGCAGTCGGGCGCGCGCCCTGCGAGTGGCCTCGTCCCGGCGCCGCTGCGGCAGGCACTCGCGAATCTCGGTTACGTCGACGGCAAAAATGTCATCTACGAAGGCATTTGGGCAGAGGGAAAAGTCGCACGCCTTCCCGCGTTGGCAGCCGAATTGGCGCAGCGCCGCGCCGATGTAATCGTTGCGACCGGCTGGCCCGCTGCGCGGGCGGCGAGAAATGCAACGTCGACCGTTCCCATAGTCATCGCATTCGGCGGCGATGCCGTCGCCGCAGGCCACGTCGCCAGCCTGTCGCACCCCGGCGCCAACGTGACGGGACTTTCCGACCTCACCATTGAACTGAGCTCCAAACGCCTGGAGTTGCTCAAGGAGACTGTCCCCAAAGCTTCAAAAATCGCCATCATGTGGAACCAGGACGATCTGGGCATGACTCTGCGCTACCGCGAAATTGACCGCGCCGCGCATGCGCTCAACGTCACCGTGCAGGCGCTGGGCGTGCGCGAACCCGACGATTTCGAGGGTGCATTTGCGGCGATGAAGCGCGAACGCCCCGACGCGCTGTTTCTCGTCGCCGACGTACTTACGACACTGAATCGCAAGCGCGTAATTGAGTTCGCTGCCGCGAATCGCATCCCTGCGATGTATGAATTCGCCCAGACCGTCGAGGACGGCGGGTTGATGTCGTACGGTCCGGACGTTGGCGACGCGTTCGGGCGCGTCGCTTATTACATCGACCGCATTTTAAAAGGCACGAAGCCGGCCGATTTACCGCTGGAGCAACCGTCGAAATTTCAGTTTGTCATCAACATGAAAACCGCCAAAGCGCTCGGACTTAAAATTCCGGACGGAATTTTGCTGCGCGCCGACAAGGTGATCGAATGATTGCGCGACGAAGAATCATCATTGCGCTCGGGATGACACCGATATTAGCGTGGCTGGAAGACACGCATGCACAGTCCGCATCGTCGGCCCGGCGCATCGGCATCCTCGGCGCCGGCAGCCGCGAATCGACCCGCTACCAGTTCGCGGCGTTTGAGAGCGGCCTGCGCGAGCTGGGCTACGTCAACGGCCAAAATGTCACGTTCGAGTACCGGTTCGCCGATGGAAAATTCGACCGGTTGCCGGCACTCGCCACTGAATTGATTGCGCATGGTCCCGACGTCCTGCTGGTTCAATCCACCCCGGCAGCGGTTGCTGCCAAGCGCCTGACGACGGATATTCCGATCGTCATGGTGAGCATCGCGGATCCTGTAGGCACTGGACTCGTCTCAAACCTCGCACGCCCCGGAGGCAACGTTACCGGCATCACTAATATCACAGCGGAGTTGGCGGGGAAAAGGCTCGAGATTCTCAAAGAAATTCTGCCGCGCCTGTCCAGCATCGCGGTGATCATAAATCCTGACGACCCGAACGCGCGCTTGCAGATGAAGAACGCGGAAGACGCCGCACGCACACTCGGTGTTCAATTGCGTCCGGTGCTGACGCTGCGCAAAGCGGATGATCTGCCCGGTGTCTTTGCCGCCGCCGCCAAAGCGCGCGCGGAGGGCGCGATAAGAATGGTGGACCCGCTTGGTGGATTGCTGCGCAGAAAGTTTACCGATCTCGCGGCGACGCACCGGCTGCCGGTGATCTATCCATTTCGCGAGGACGCCGAGGCGGGCGGGCTGATTTCCTATGGGACCAACCTTCCTGAGCAGTACAACCGCGCTGCCACGTATGTCGACAAGATTTTAAAAGGGGCGAAGCCCGGCGACCTGCCGGTCGAGCAGCCCACGAACTTTGAACTGGTGATTAATAGAAAGACCGCCAACGCATTGGGCCTGACGATTCCGCAGTCACTTCTGGTAAGTGCCGCCAAGGTGATCGAGTGAGTAATCATCCTGCAGGCATCGAGGCAAACATGAATCAGTCCACGCGTAATATCATCGTAACGCTTGTCTTTCTCGCAGCGCTTGCAATTAGCGGCGCGATGGCTACCACAACTTCAGCCGCGGCCGCGGACAAGCCGTTGCACATCGGCATTTTCTCGAGCGAAACGGAGTACTTGCGCAGCGGCCTCGAGCAGGAGCTGCTGCGGGGTCTGCGCGAGCAAGTCTACGTCGAGGGGAAAAATCTCGTCATTGAGCGCCGTTATGGCGGAAGTGAAATGTCGAGCAGAGGCCCCGTGTACGCGCGCGAACTCGCCGGCATGAAACTCGACGCGATTGTCACCACGTGCTCTCCATCGACGCGGGTGGCGAAAAGTGCGGCCGGTTCAACGCCGATAGTCATGGTTGCGGTATCCGATCGGATTGGACAGAACCTGATCGCCAGCCTCGCCCGGCCCGGCCAAAACGTCACCGGTCTCTCGAGCCAGGCGGAGGAGCTATTGCCGAAACGACTCGAACTGATTGCGACGCTGATACCGCGGGCGGCCACCATTGCCGTGATCGCGAATGGAAATAATCCGGTACACGCGCTCGGCTGGCACAAGCTCGAAAGCGCCGCGCAACAATTAAAAATCAAACTGCTGAAAATCGAGGTGCGAGGTCCCGCCAATATCGCAATGGGCATCGAAGCTGCCGCCCGCGCCAACGCCGGGGCGCTCTTACTGATGCCCGACGACCCGATGTTCTACAACTTTCGGGCGCAGATTGTGGAACTCGCGGCCAAATATCGGTTGCCGGATTTTTACTGGGCAAGTGATTACGTAGAAGCGGGCGGGCTCATGAGCTACGGCGA
>JBDSSV010000221.1:0-4041 GCA_039928535.1 Burkholderiales bacterium | reverse complement strand
GACCGTCGTCGAGAACGTGATGTTCGGCCCGCTCGCGCGCGGCGTCATGGCCCGCGCCGAGGCGCGCGACGTCGCAGAGAAACTGCTGGCCAGGTTTGGCCTCGCTGAATTCGGCGACCGCTATCCGAACCAGCTTTCCGGCGGCATGAAGCGGCGCGCCGAGATCGCCCAGGCACTGATCAACCGGCCGAAAGTCCTGATCCTGGATGAACCTTTCCGCGGTCTCGACGTCATGACGCGCGAACTGATGCAGGAATACTATATGCGGCTCTTTGAAAGCACCCGCTCCACTACGCTCTTTATCACCTCGGAACTCGAGGAAGCGATCTTCCTCGCCGACCGGCTGCTGTTCATGAGCACTTCGCCGGGCCGCATCGTACAGACGATGGAGATCGATCTGCCGCACCCGCGCACGTTCGCCGCGATGGAGACCGCGCGCTATCTCGAAATCAAGCGGCAGGCGACCGCGATTCTGAACGAGTCCGGCGCGTTCGAGGTAATATGAAACCAGGTTTGATTCACTCGGAGAAAAATAATGAGAAAGCTTAATGCAGGAATGCTGGGCGCAGCGTTGATGCTGGCGGCAAGTTTCGGCTACGCCGCCGAGCCGGTAAACATCACGTACGGCTATCACCCGTACTGGACCGGCGGCTGGAACGGCGTGATCATCAAGGCCAAAGAACTATGGAAGAAATATCTGCCGCCGGGCAGCACAGTGCGCTTCGAGCCGCATTTGACCGGGCCGCCCATGATCAATGCGATGCTCGCCGATCGCATGCAGATCGGCACGATGGGTGACATGCCCTCGCTCGTCGCCACGACGAAAGGCTCGATCGGCGACATCCGCCTGGTGTCGGTGCCGATGTACTCGCGCGGCCAGAACTGCCCGAAAATCGTGGTGCGCAAGGATGCGCCGGATTTCAAGAGCCACGCTGAAGCGATGAAATGGCTGTCGGACAAGCCGTTCGCGGTACATCGCGGAACGTGCGCCAACGCTTCGGTCGAAGCCATGATCGCCAAAGGCGCTTTCAAGCCTTCGGAACTGGTGTACACGCCGATTGAAGTCATCGCTTCCAATTTCGAGGCGAAAAAACTCGACGCGGCGATGATGTGGGAGCCGCACGCGCGGCGCATGGTTGAATCCGGCTACGCGCGCTACGTGTCGACCGGCGCGCCCTACAACGTGCCCGACGCCGATTTCACGCTCATGCGCCAGGACTTCATCGATAAGCACCCCGAAGCCGCCGCCGGCTGGATCAAGGCCGAGATAGAAGCCGTGCGCTTCATGATCGAGAATCCACGCGAAACCGCGAAGATCCTCGCGCAGGAAATGACGGGCTACAACGAGCAGACAGCATGGTCGGCCCTTTACGAAGTCAATCCGCCGCTGATCGGCGGCGATCCCGTCAACTACGTCGGCAAGATGGCGTTCGATTCCGAAGTACTCGATCTCATGAAACGCGGCTACGCGTTCCTCTTCCAGATCAAGGCGATCGACCGCGGCGACATGCCGCCGAATGCAATCAATGACGTCCCGCTCAAGCGCGCTCTCGCGGAAATGAAAGCGAAAGCGCCGCTGGGCGAAATCCGCGGGCAGCCGCGTTCGGCCTTCAAGTAGCCCGGAGTAAGCATGGAAACAACAGAACGTCATCCGCACGTGGCCGATGTCAGTTTCGATGGCGGCGATCTCGATTGCGGCAACGGTCTGCTGCTGCTTATCCGCAAGCACATTGATCCGCTCGATCGTGGCGGCCTGCTGGAAATTCTATCGACCGATACTTCGGTCAAGGAAGACCTGCCGGCATGGTGCCGAATGACCAAAAACGAACTCGTCTCTATGGTGGAAGACGGGCGCCAGCGCACCTATCTCGTGTGCAAAGGCGGCATGGCGGAACGCCGGCAGACAAGCCCGGCGAAAGCAGCGCTGACTCCAGCCGGTTTTCAAACGCTGCAATCGATCGTCATTCCAGACCGGCTGCCGCAGGCAACACCGGCGCCGCAGATCCCGCCCTTTTCGGTCATGGGCATAGGCAGCTGGCCGCGCCCGCGCTGGATGCTGGGCACCATGCACGAACACATGGAGGGACGGCTTTCCGATGAAGACTTCCAGGCGACCGCGGATGATGCCGTGCGCCTGGTGGTCGAGTCTCAATTGCGCGCAAACGTCGACGTCGTGACCGACGGCGAGCAGCGTCGCGACAGCTACTCGAGCTTCGTCGCCGGCATCCTCGACAACTGTCAGTTGATACCGCTCACTGATCTGCTGCCGCTGGTCGACGATCCCGAGGAGTTCGAGCGGGAACTGCGGGCGCTGGATGTCCCGGCGGGGGACGTCAGGCATCCGGCGGTATTCGGCCCGCTTGGACGCTCGAGGCCCATTGCCGTTCACGAGCTTGAGTTCGTCAAATCATTGACCGCAAAACCGGTCAAGATCGCCCTGCCCGGCCCTTACCTGCTGACGCGCACGATGTGGATGGAATGCATATCCGACCGCGCGTATGCGACGCGCGAAGACCTGGCCCGCGACATCGTACGCGTGCTGCGCGAGGAATTGGCGTTTCTGCTCGCCGCGGGTGCTGCGCTGGTGCAATTTGACGAGCCGGTGCTGACCGAAGTGGTATTTACCGGCGCCAAGACGCAGCGCTCGTTCATGTGCGGCGCATTATCGGAGAAAGGCGACCCGGCAACCGAGCTCGCTTTCGCGCGCGATCTACTGAACGCAGTGGTGGCTGGATTTCCGCTGGACCGCACCGCCATCCATATCTGCCGCGGCAACTGGACCGCCGACGAGTCGACATGCCTCTCAGGCAACTACGAGCCGCTGGTCGAAACGCTTCGCGCATTCAACGTCGGCACTTATTTTCTCGAACTCTGCACGCCGCGCGCCGGTGAAATGGAAGTGCTCAAGTCGCTGCCCGCGAACCGCCGCATCGGCGTCGGCGTGGTCAACCAGAAGCTCGACTGTGTCGAAAGCGTCGAGGAAATCATCGCCAAGGTCGAACATGCGGTTGCGATATTCGGACCGCAGCGCGTGCTGCTCAATCCGGATTGCGGATTTGCCACCTTCGCCGACAACCCTGTAAGTTCGGCCACGGTTGCAGAAGCGAAGCTTGCAAACATGGCGCGCGCCGCCGCGCAACTCAGGCAGCGCTACGGCATGGCAATTCCCGGGTAGCGGAGACCGCCGCCGCTCTCAGTAGATCTTGCCGGCGGGCGGCGTCTTGCGCAGCAGCCGGGAGAATTCCGGCATGCGCTTTTCAACCGACGCAATCGCGCCTGCTTCCATGGCGCGAAAGTCCTTCAATACCAGCCTCCCGAAAGGCGTTATCTGCGCCCCGCCGCCGCCTTTGCCGCCGGTCGCGGTATCGACCACTGGTTCGCGAAAACACTGATTCATGGCGTCGATCAGCAACCAGGCGCGCCGGTAGGACATCTTCATCTGCCGGGCCGCCGCCGAAATAGACCCGGTTTCCACAACCGCCTGCAGCAGGTCCGCCTTGCCTGGACCCATGGCAAACCCGTCACCGAATTGCACACGGACTCTGAGCCTGGCCTGCGCGCCCGCCACCGCCATCAGCCTTTCAGCCGCCACCGTTCCGCGGCTGCGTCGTCGCTTTCACGCGATTCGACCCACCGCGCGCCGCCGCTTGTCTGCTCCTTCTTCCAGAACGGCGCGCGCGTTTTCAGGTAATCCATGATGAACTCGCACGCCGCGAACGCTTCGCCGCGGTGCGCGCCGGTTACGACGACCAGCACGATCTGGTCGAGCGGCTGCAGACGGCCTATCCGGTGTATCACCAGCGCATCAAAAACTTTCCAGCGCGACTTAGCCTGGTCAATAATTTCGGTAATCGATTTCTCGGTCATGCCTGGATAATGTTCGAGCGTCATCGCGGCGACGTTGCTGCCGTCATTCATGTCGCGCACGACGCCTATGAAGCTCGCGATCGCGCCTATGGCCGGATTGTCCGCACGCAACAAGGCGATTTCACGGCCGGCGTCGAAGTCCTCGGTCTGCACGCGCACAGCCATCTCAGCCTC
>JBDSSV010000220.1:0-4306 GCA_039928535.1 Burkholderiales bacterium | reverse complement strand
CTTTTAAGGGTCTTCTAGTGATCTCACAATTCGACGAGACTTTCGACGTTGTCGTTGCCGGCTTCGGTCTGGCCGGCGGCATTGCTGCATTGAACGCGGCGCAAGCCGGCGCCAAAACCCTGCTGATTGAAAAATCTCCGGCGCCCGGCGGCCTGTCGATCTGCTCGTACGGCGCAGTGCGCAGCGCACGCGATCCGGAACAGGCGTTTCTCTACCTGAAGACGACCAACGACGGCCGCACGCCCGACGATGTGCTGCGTGTGCTGGCGACCGGCATGTGCGGGCTGGAAAGCTACGTGCGCGAGCTCGGTACGATCAACAATGCGGTCATCGCGAATTCCGTCGAGGAAAACGCGTTGCGCGAGCAAAGCGGCGACCCGTACCGGCGGCAGATCCGCGCCAATTACCCGCTCCCGGGGACCGACACGTTCTATCACACCACGGTGATCGACATTCCTGGCTTCGATGCGCGCGCGACCTACCCGTGGGCCAACGGCGCACCGGGCGGCCCCAAGCTGTTCAGGATAGTGCACGAACATCTGTTGCAACAGAAAGTCGAAATCCGCCTCGCCACACCTGCGCTGAAACTGATCGCGGACCCGGCGACGCGCGAAGTCCGCGGCATCCGCGTATCGGTGAACGGCGTCGAGCGCAGCATCGAAGCGCGCCGCGGCGTCGTGCTCGCCTGCGGCGGCTTCGAAGGCAATGCGGAAATGAAAGCGCAGTTCTTCGAAAGCAAGCCCGTGCTCAATGCGGCGGCACGCATGAACAGCGGCGACGGCATTCGCATGACGCAGGACCTCGGCGCGGCGCTCTGGCACATGTGGCATATGCATGGCGCTTATGGCTTCAAACATACCGACGACAATTATCCCTACGGCATCAGAGTCAAGCGCATGCCCGACTGGTTTCCCGGCGAGTCCGACAAGGTCAAAGTCAAAATGGCGTGGATACTCGTCGATCAGGCGGGCAAGCGCTTTATGTCCGAGTACCAGCCTTACACGCAAGATACCGGTGTGCGGCAACTGCAGCAGTTCGATCCCGTCACGCAACGCTTTCCGCGCAATCCTTCTTTCCTGGTGTGCGATGAAGAAGGCCGCAAGATGTATCCGCTCGGCAAGGCCACGTCCAACGATGAAGGCATACTTTACGAATGGAGCGACGATAACCTCAAGGAGGTCGAGCTCGGCATTCTGAAACGCGCCGATACGCTGGCGGGCCTGGCGCGCCTGCTGAACATCGACGCCGCCGTATTCGAGCAAAGCGTCGCGCGCTGGAACGCATTGTGCGCGCGTGGCAGCGACGAAGATTTCCAGCGCCCGGCCGGGTCAATGACGCCGATCAAAGCGCCGCCGTACTACGGCGCGCCGATGTGGCCGACCCTTTCCAACACACAAGGCGGTCCGGTGCATGATGCCGAGCAGCGCGTGATCGATGTCTATGGCAAACCGATTCCCCGCCTCTACTCGGCTGGCGAGCTCGGCAGCTCGTTCGGGCATCTGTACCTGTCCGGCGGCAACATCGCCGAATGCGTCGTCACCGGCCGCATCGCCGGACGCAATGCGGCAGGCGCAGCCTGACAAAAAAGAGCTGCCGGTGGAACGCCGCGGCGTGACTAAGGAAGCACCCGCAATGAATGCACAATCAGACAAGAACGAAGGAGGCAACGTGGAGTTCGGACAGACCCTGGCGGAATACGTGGCGGGAGTGACACTGGACAAGATACCCAAACGCGACGTCGACGTCGCGAAGCTTGCCATCCTCGATCAGATCGGCGTTGCGCTCGCCGGCGTCGGCGAAGATCCCGGCGTCAAAGTGCAGAACATGGTCGACCGCTGCACGGCGAACGAAGCAACGGTGCTCGGCAATCCAAGAAAAACTTCCACGTGGCTCGCAGCGCTAGTCAACGGCACGCTCGGGCATACGCTCGACTTCGATGACTGCTCGAGCTTCGGGCATCCCAGCGTCGTGCTGGTGCCGGCGATGCTCGCCACCGGCGAAACGCGCGACCGCAGCGGTCGCGAGGTGCTGGAGGCATACATCGCCGGTTTCGAGATCGGCGAAGCGCTGTCGCGCATCGTGCCGCGCCGTGCCGATCAGTTTCACGGTCTGCACAGCACCGCGCTGTTCGGCCCGCTGACGTCGGCGACCGTATCGGGCAAGCTACTGGGTCTGACCGCCGCGCAGCAGCGCCATGCCTGGGGCATAGCAGCATCGCAGGCAGGCGGCATTACGGGCAACTTCGGCACGCATACCAAGCCGCTGCACGGCGGCATCGCATCGCAGGCGGGCGTCATGGCGGCGGAACTGGCGGCGAACGGCTTCGAAGCCAACCCCGACGCGCTCGACTCGCCGCTCGGCTACGTCAACAGCGTGGTGGCGGCGGGCAGAATGGAAGGCGTGGACATCAACAAGGCCACGGCCGGCCTTTCGCAATGGCATATTGCCGATACCTGGCGGCTCAAAAAATACCCGTGCGGCTATATCGCGCAGGGGGCAATCGACGCGGCACTGGCGTTCCGCGAGGAGACCGGCCTTTCGCTCAACGACCTCACTTCGGTAGAAATCCGCGTGCCGCATCTGCAGCCTTACTTCCGCGTGCGGCCGGCCGGCGAATTCTCGGGAAAATTCGGTTATGAGTATCCGGTCGCGTGCGCGATCCTCGACGGCTATGTCGTCAAAAAGACATTTTCAGATACCGAGTTCAAGCGGCGGGAGTTGCAGGATCACCTCGGCAAATTTAGGACGCTCGAAGATCCGGCATCGAAGGAACACGGTCCATTGGGTGTGCTCGTCATCGTAACCAACGGGAAAACCCTCATGCAGCCGATCCAGATTCCGCTCGGCGATGCCAAGCGCCCGGCCCCGCCGGCGCACGTCGTCGACAAATACCGGCACAACGCCGCAGAAGTTGTCGGTGCGAAAGTCGCGGAGGAGACAGCGCAGATGCTGCTGGCAATCGAAACGCTGCCGAGCATCCGGCCTTTGCTCGACAAGCTGGCAAGGCGGTCCTGACCGCCCGCGCGCACGCATCCGGCGATGAATAAGCGTTGTCTCGCTGAGTGGCTGCGCCGCGCGGCGCCGCACGATATGCCGTGCGTACAGCGCCGGCGCACCGTGCTGCGCATGGCCGCCGCGCTTGGCGCCGCTGCCCTGTTCGCGCCGCCGTTCGTACTGCCGCTGCGTGCGCAACCGCGGTTCGATTCTTTTCCCTTCACGCTCGGCGTGGCTTCCGGTTCGCCGCGCCCCCGCAGCGTCGTGCTGTGGACCCGCCTCACCGGCATGCCGATGCCGGCAAACATCGAGCTGAAATGGGAAGTCGCGCGCGACGAGCGTTTCCGCAATATAGCCGGGCGCGGCAGTGTGGTGGCGACGCCTGAAGTCGCACATAGCGTGCGCGTCGAAGTGCAAGGCCTGGAACCGGCCCGCTGGTATTGGTACCGTTTCATGGCGGGCGATGCGATCAGCACGACAGGCCGTACGCGCACGGCAGCCGGCATGGACGGCAGCGCGAACGAGCGCCTGCGCTTTGCCATTGCGTCCTGCCAGCAATACGAGCAGGGTTACTACGCCGCCTACCGGCACATGGCGAACGAAAATCTCGACCTCGTGGTGTTTCTGGGCGATTACATTTATGAGTCGTCGTGGGGACGCAACCACGTGCGCAAGCACGATGCCGGCGAGCCCCGCACGCTGGACGAATACCGCGATCGCTATGCGCTCTACAAGCGCGACGCCGACCTGCAACTCATGCACGCAACTGCCCCCTGGCTGGTGACGTGGGACGATCACGAGGTCAGCAACGATTATGCAAATGACCAGGGACAGGATCTTGACCCGGACTTCCTGCTCCGCCGCGCCGCCGCTTATCAGGCGTTTTACGAACATATGCCGCTGTCACTGCGCGCGCTGCCGCGCGGCCCCGATGCGTTGCTATATGACAGTTTCGCGTTCGGCAACCTCGCCAATTTCTTTGTGCTGGACGATCGCCAATACCGCGCGCACCAGGCATGCTCCAAACAGGGGCGCGGCGGCAGCAACGTCGTTGCCGATTGCGCGGAGCGTCTCGACACTGGCCGGAGCGTGCTCGGTGCCCCACAGGAAGCATGGCTGAAGGCCGGGCTAACACGCACTCGCACAACATGGAACGTGATCGCCCAGCAAACGCTGATGGCGCAGCACGATCGCAAGGCGGGCCCCGGCCAAAGTTTTTGGACTGACGGCTGGGACGGTTATCCGGCCGCGCGCGCGCGGCTGCTCGGCGACATCGCGCAAATCAAACCGTCGAATCCGCTGATCATCGGCG
>JBDSSV010000219.1:0-4139 GCA_039928535.1 Burkholderiales bacterium | reverse complement strand
ATGCGCGGCGCCGTGGACAGGAGGTGCTGTATGTAACCGAGCGCTGCGTATTCCGATTGGGCGAAAATGGATTGACGCTCACCGAGACAGCACCCGGCATCGAGATCAAGCGCGACATCCTGGCGCGATTGCCTTTTAAGCCTGCGATGGAACCCGCGCGTTCGATGGATCCGGTCATATTCCAGCCGGGACCGATGGGGCTGCGCGCGCGCATGCTCGACATCCGTATTGCGGACCGGCTCAGCTACGACGCTGGGTCGAACACCGTATACATGAACTATGCTGGCATGCGCGTCCGCAATGAAGACGACATTCGTACTATTGTTGAGGCGGTCGACGCACTTCTTCGACCGCTCGCAAAGCGGGTGCACTCCATCGTCAACTACGAACGCTTCTCCTGCGATGACGATGTATTCAACCAGTACGTCGATGCGGTGAAATACGTAGAGGAGACTTACTATCTCGATGTGAAGCGCTATACCAGTGGCGCCTTTCTGCGCCACCAGCTGGGCAGCGAGCTCGCAAAGCGCAAGATTACGTCAAGAGTCCTGGAATCGCACAAAGCGGCCTCCACGAGCCGCTGAATACGGGTGCGGGACGGGAGGGACCGCGGGATTCGCTAACGTCCGGTACTGGCCGATCAAAGGCCGTCAGCGAGAGGGTGAAAATTTGAGAAACCAGAACTTCGCAAGCGGGGTGCTGCTTCACAAGGATTGGGACGCCCGTTGTCACTTCAGGCCGCGATTACTACAATTGAACCGCCAAGCGTTTACTGCTCACGCCGCATAAAGTCGCCGCAACGCCCGCACGTCCGGAATTTTGTCGAAGTTCCACAAGTAGTCGAGCAGCGCGACGCTCTTTTTCCGGCCGAGAATGGGCACGATCAGGTCGAGCGCTTTTTCGTTTTCCTCGGCACGCGTCAGCGGGTTTTCGGAACTGCCCTTGGCCGCCATCGTCTGGTGCCGCAAGACGCGGCCATCCTTGAGCACGACTTCCATCACGCAGCGCCAGCGCCGCTCGACGTCAGTTAACGTGGGATCGCCGACCGCTTCCACGCGCTGACGCACCGCCAGCACTTTCGGATCTTGCATGCGGCTGAAGCTGTGGGCGGATTTGAACGTAACATTGCCGTCGACCAGCATGACCGCGAGCAGGTGCTGCACGGAAATATCGGGTGAGGCGCGGTTGTTGACGATTTCGAGTTCCTTGTCGGGCATGCGCGCGGTGATTTTCACCACGTCGGCAGCTTTGATGCCGTGCTGCACGATAATGTCGCGCAGCACGTGCATCGGCCCCTGGATAGGCCCGCCGACCGGCCAGCGCTTGATGCCGGCGCGCATGATTTCGTAATCCTTGCCCAGCCCGCGCGCCAGCATTTCACGATCGACTTCTTCCGGCGCGAAGGTGTAGAAGAAATCGCGCTCGCCGGAAAAAATGTCTTCGACGCCCGTCCAGCCGTGCTTCACCATCAATGCCGCCTGTGTGCCGTTATGCGCCGGCATGCCGCCCATCGCATAGGCCTTCTCGATGTGCTCGGGGTCGCGGAACATCGTATACAGGCCGGCGGTCTGCTGGCCCGCATAGGAAAGCATGTAGCGCACCTGGCGCGGGTTGAGTTTGAGCAGCGCACCGGCGGTCGCCGCGGCGCCGAAAACTTGTCCGGTCGCTGCGGCATGATGGCCGGAACGCAGGTAAGGCATGGGCTTCAAAGTCAGCAGCATGCGCGCGCACACGTCGTAGCCCAGCACCATCGCGCGCAGCAGCACCTTGCCCGACAGCCGATTCTACTCGCCGATGGCCAGCGCTGCGGGTACCACGCTCGTGCCGGGGTGGGTAAGCGACGGCGGATGCGTATCGTCGGTCTCGTCCGCATGGCCGAACATGCCATTGGCGAGCGCGGCGTTTTGCGGCGTCGTGACCATGCGCGTGCCGAGAATGCCGGCGGAGGGTTTCCCGCCCAGCGTCTTGGCATAGGCAATGGCTTTCCTGCCCGGCAGCAGGCGCGAACCCGAGATCATGGCGGCGAACGTATCCACGAGATGCAGCTTCGCGCGGTCCGCCACTTCTTGCGGCAACGTGCGTTTGACGGCGGTGGCGATATGCGCGCTCAACGCATTCATCATGGGCGATACGGAGGCGGATTTTGTCGGCATGATTTCGTTAAGGATGGATAAAAAAGACGAACGAGCGCTGAATGATAACCGAACTTTTCGCGCGGGCGTTTGCGATGGCCGGCGCGCGTCGCTATACTGGAGCGGCACAAATTTTACGGGCGGAGAGACCATGGCCAGGCGATGGGACTACAAGGGCATCATTCCGGCGCTTGCGCTGCCGTTGCGTGCCGACTACTCGATAGACGAGCAGGACCTGCGCCGGCTCACGAGCTGGCTAGCGACGTTCAAGGGCATCTCCGCGCTGATGACGAACGGCCACACCGGCGACGTATTCAGCCTTACACTTAAGGAACGCGTCGAAGTGACGCGCATCGTCGCCGATGAGTTGAAGGGCAAACTGCCGGTCATTTCGGCGGTGACCGCCGAAGGCATACACGAAGCCGTCGAACAGGCGCTCATGCACAAGGAAGCCGGTGCGGTCGGCCTCGACATCATGCCGCCGCACCACTGGCTGCGCTTTGGCATGCGCCCGGAACACGTGGTCGAATATTTTGCGGCCATCGGCGAAGCGAGCGGCGTCGATCTCGCAGTGCACGTCTATCCGGCGTGGTCGAAGGCGACCTACTCATGCGAAGTGCTGGCCGATCTCGCGCGGTTGCCGTGGGTCAAGGTGTTCAAGGTCGGCACGCGCGAGATGAACAAATATGCGCGCGACATCGAAGCGATCCGCAATGCAAATCCGGACGCGGCGGTGCTGACCTGTCACGACGAATACCTGCTCGCGACAATGGTGCAGGGCGTCGATGGCGGCTTGCTCGGTTTCGCCTCGTTCATACCTGAATTGATACTCGAGCTCGTCAATGCGGTGCATGCCGGTGATTTGAAGCGCGCGATGGCCTGCCAGGCGCGCATCAATCCGCTGAAGGACATCGTCTACGGCATGGGCGAGCCGACCGGCGACGCGCATGCGCGCATGAAATACGCGATGATGCTGGCCGGACGTCTGAGCTCCGCGGTCGTGCGGCCGCCGACGCAGCAGCCCGATGAAGCCACGCGCCAGAAAATCGCCGACGTGCTGCGCGCCGCCGGCATGCTGCACAAGCAAGCGGCCTGACGGCATGCGGAAGGTTCCAGTCGCTGCCGCGCTGCTGGCCCTTGCAACGCTCGCCGGCGCGCAGGATTATCCGAACAAGCCGCTGCGTTTCGTCGTGCCTTATGCGCCCGGCGGCGCGTCGGACGTGACCGCGCGCCTGCTCGGCCAGAAATTGACGGAGGCATGGGGACAGGCGGTGGCAGTCGACAACCGTCCCGGTGCCAATGGCATCGTGGCGCTGGAATTCGTCGCGAAATCTCCCGCCGACGGCTACACGATACTGATGGCTAACCTCGGTCCGAACGCGATCAACCCGGCGGTCTACAGCAAGCTGCCGTACGATCCGGTCAAGGACTTTTCCCCGGTTACGCTGACCACGCTGGTGCCCAACATCCTTGTCGTGAATCCCTATCTGCCGGCGAAGACGCTGAAGGAAGTTTTCGCACTGGCGAGGGCGAAACCCGATCAGTTGAGTTACGGCACGGGTGGCTACGGTTCGTCCAACCATCTGTCGATGGAACTGATGAAATCGATGACCGGCATCCACATTACGCATGTCCCGTATAAGGGGGATGTGCCGGCGATGACGGACGCAATCGCCGGCCAGATTGCGATGAGCGTGCCGACGGTGGTTGCGGCGACGCCTTATTTGAAATCCGGTAAATTGCGCGCGATCGCGGTCACCAGTAAATCCCGCGTACGCTCGTTGCCGGATGTTCCAACGGTTGCGGAGGCAGCGGTGCCCGGTTTTGAATCGGTGTCGTGGGGCGGTGTGATGGCGCCCGGCGGCACGCCTGTTGCGCTCGTCAACAAGCTCAATGCGGAACTGGTGCGCATATTGAAATTGCCCGACATGCAGGAGCGCCTGCAGGCGCTGGGCGCGGAAGTCGTCGGCAGCTCGCCCGCGGAGTTTGCTGCTTATCTATCCGCTG
>JBDSSV010000218.1:0-4955 GCA_039928535.1 Burkholderiales bacterium | reverse complement strand
AGCTCGCTACTCTGCGCGTCGAGCAGTTGCGCGTCGAGCAGCACGCCGTTGCGCTCCATCGTCTGCAACACCGTCATCACCGGCATCTCGATCTCGCGATAGATTTTCTTCAGCTTGGCATCGTTCTCGATCTGCGGATGCAGCGCGTTATGCAGCTGCAGGGTGATATCGGCGTCCTCCGCCGCGTACTCGGTCGCGCGCTCGATGGAGACCTGGTCGAAACAGATCTGGCCCGCGCCCTTGCCGCACACTTCCACGAACGCGATGGTTTTCACGCCGAGATGGCGCTCGGCCATGTTGTCCATGTCGTGCGGCTTCTGGCTTTCGACTACGTACGACTGCAGCAGTGTGTCGTGCACGACGCCGGCGAGGCGGACGCCGTGGTTGGCGAAGATATGCATGTCGTATTTGAGGTTCTGCCCAAGCTTGGGCCGGCTTGCGTCTTCGAGCCACGGCTTGAGCTTGGCCAGCACAGCATCGATATCGAGCTGGTCGGGCGCGCCCGGATACACATGCGCGAGCGGCAGATACGCGGCGTGGCCGGGCTCGACTGAAAACGACATGCCGACGAGACGTGCCTGCATCGGATCGAGTCCCGTTGTTTCGGTATCGAGACAGGTCAATTTCGCTGCGGTAATGCGCGCGAGCCAGGAGTCAAGTTGCGCTTCGGTCACAATCATTTCGTAGTTGCGCTCGGTATTCGCGACCGCAGTCACGACGGCCGCGGGCTCCGGCGCGGGCGCGGTTGCCGATTTTGTCTGGTCCTGTCCGCTTGCCCCGGAATTCTCGAGTTCACGCCGCCAGGTCCTGAACTCGAAGCGATCGAAAAGCTCGGCGAGCTTGGCGGTATCCGGCGGCGCATGCGCCAGGCCTTCAACCTTGATCGGCAGCTCGACGTCGCATTTGATCGTGAGGAGGCCGCGCGCCTGCGGCAGCCATGTCAGCACCTTGCGCAGATTCTCGCCGACGGCGCCGCCCACTTCCGCCGCGCGTTCCATGATGTGGTCGAGCGTCCCGTACTGCGCGAGCCATTTGACGGCGGTTTTAGGGCCCACCTTGTCCACACCCGGCACGTTGTCGATCGCATCGCCGACGAGCGTCAGGTAATCGACGATACGCTCGGGTTTGACGCCGAATTTCCTTTCCACCCCTGCTTCGTCGAGCGTTTCGTTCGACATGGTGTTGACCAGCATGACCTGCGGATTGACGAGCTGGGTCATGTCCTTGTCGCCCGTCGATACTATGGTGCGCATGCCCTGCTGCGTGGCCTGGCAGGCGAGCGTGCCTATGACGTCGTCGGCTTCGACGCCGTCGACGATCAGCAGCGGCCAGCCCATCGCGCGTATCGTCTCGAGCAGCGGCTCGATCTGGAGCGCGAGATCGTCCGGCATCGCGGCGCGCGTCGCCTTGTATTCGGGATAGATGTCGTCGCGAAACGTCTTGCCTTTGGCGTCGAATATGCAGGCGCTATAATCGGCGGGAAAATCCTTGTGCAGCTTGCGCAGCATGTTGAGCACGCCGTAGATTGCGTTGGTCGGCTCGCCTTTGCTGTTGCGCAAATCGGTTATTGCGTGGAACGCGCGATACAGGTACGACGAGCCGTCCACCAGCAGCAGTGTTTTGGTCATCGCGCCAAAGCGGTATTCAGACAGAGAAAGGGATCGAACATGAGTCAATTCAGCAAGAGCCCGCCGCTCGTGACATCAGAGCCCGGATGGTCGGCGCGCGAGTCCTGGCGCATGTTCGGCATTATGTCAGAATTCGTCGAGGCGGCAGAACGTCTCGGCAACATACAGCCCGCGGTCAGCATGTTCGGCAGCGCGCGCGTGCCGGCCGATCATCCGTACTTCGCGCTCGGCGAAGAGATCGCGCGCCGCCTGTCGGACGCCGGCTTCAGCGTGATCTCTGGCGGCGGTCCCGGCATGATGGAAGCCTTCAACAAGGGCGCCTACTTCGGCAAGTCGCCGGCAATCGGCCTCAACATCGAGTTGCCGCGCGAGCAGTTTCCAAACACCTATCAGGACATCAGCCTGTCGTTCCGCCATTTCTTTGCGCGTAAGGTCACGTTCGTGCGCTTTGCGACGGCCTACGTCGTGCTGCCCGGCGGCTTCGGCACGCTCGACGAACTGCTCGAGGCGCTCACGCTCGTGCAAACTCACAAGATCCGCAATATGCCCATCATCCTCGTGCATACGCCGTTCTGGCGCGGCCTCGTCGACTGGCTGCGCGAGCGGCTCGTCGCGGAAAACATGATCGCCGCCGGCGACATGGACCTGCTGCAGCTGATAGACGACCCGCAGCACGTGGTCGACGCGATTTTCGACTACTATGAAAAGCGCGGCTTCACACCCGAGGCGGCAGCGCGCCAATCGCTGCTCACGCTGTAGGAATGCTGCCGCTTTATATTTGACGCCGAAAAGCCGATAATGGCGCGGTGTCACGAGGGATGATGGCAATTAAGGAATCAGCATGCGTAACCTGCTCACCATAATTTTTTTCTGCGCTGCGCTGCCCGTCATGGGCGCCGACCGGCCGGGTAACCTGCAGCCGATTCCCGATCCGCCGCCGCCGCCGCCCGGCTTCGAACTGGACCCGGCGCTCGAACCGCAAGTGACCATCCTGAAGCGCGGCACCGACACGGTGGAAGAGTACCGCGTCGGCGGCAAGCTCTACATGCTGAAGGTCACCCCCGCCAGCGGACGGTCTTACTACCTGATCGACGAAAAAGGCGACGGCAAGATGTCGCGGCAGGAAACTTTCGATTTCGGCCTGCGTCCGCCGATGTGGGTCATACATTCCTGGTGATGAAGTGGTCAGCGGTCAGCTATCAGCTAGCAGCTAGGGCGACGCGCAAGAAGCATCTTCAAGCTGAGCGCTGACGTCGCGACGCTGAACGCTCAATCATGTCCGTATACACGGTAGTCACGCCGGAAGAGCTCGCAGCGTGGCTCAGGAATTATTCGCTCGGCACCCTCGTTGAATTGAAGGGCATCGCCGCCGGCATCGAGAACACTAACTACTTCGTGACCACCACGCACGGCCGCTACGTGCTCACGCTGTTCGAAATCCTGCAGGCGCACGAGCTGCCGTTCTACATGAACCTGATGGCGCACCTCGCGCGCCACGGCATTCCGTGCCCGCAGCCGATCGCCAATTTCAAAAATGAGAACCTGAGCGAGCTGAACGGCAAGCCGGCCAGCATATTCACCTGCGTGCCGGGCGTGCATCTGGGCGAGACCGATGCTGGGCATTGCGCGATCATTGGCGAGCTGCTCGCCGAGATGCATCTGGCCGGACAAAGCTTTGCGGCGACGATGCCGAACCCGCGCGGCCCGCTGTGGTGGACAGCCGCCACGCGGCGGGTCGCGCCGTTTATCGATGCCGGCGCCGGCGCGCTGCTGCGCGCCGAAATCGCTTACCAGGCGCAGCACCGCCAGGACGACCTGCCGCGCGGGGCCATCCATGCTGACCTTTTCCGCGACAACGTATTGTGGGACGGGCCGCGAGTGGGGGGCGTCATCGATTTTTACTTTGCGTGCACGGACGCGCTGCTCTACGACGTGGCGATCACGGTCAACGACTGGTGCTTCGCCGCATCGCCGGCACTCGATGCCGGGCGCACGCGCGCATTGCTGGCCGCCTATCATCGCGTACGCCCGTTGACCGCGGCGGAAATTGCGGCATGGCCGGTCATGCTGCGCGCGGGCGCGCTGCGCTTCTGGGTGTCGCGGCTTTACGATCTGCATCTGCCGCGGCCGGGGGCGCTCGTGCACGCCAAAGACCCGGCCTACTTTCAGCGCATGCTAGAGCAGCATGTCGCGCAGGCGGCCGGGCTTGCGCCCATGCTGGCCTGACCGGAGCAACACGTGATCATGCAGATACGCACCGTAGAACCGGCCCACGGCTGGCACTGGCTGATGCAGGGGCTGGCGATTTTTCGCAAAGATCCGGCACGCTGGCTGCTGCTCGTCGGCATCCTGTTTATCGGCAGCCGCCTGCTGCTGGCGATACCGTACGTCGGCCTCATCGTCATCCTCGTCACGCCGAACTTCCTGGCCGGGCTCGCCCACGGCGCGCAGGCGCTCGCGCAAGGCAAGCCGTTGCGGCTTGGTTATCTCGCCAGCGGTTTTCTCAAGAACGCGGCGCATCTCGTCACGCTCGGCGGCGTCTCGCTGATCGGACACTTCCTGATGCTGGCCGCGATGACGACCGTCGCCGGCGATGCGCTCGCCGAGATCGCCAAAACGATGGCAGCGGGCGCCGTCACGCCGGACACCGTCGCGGCCATGCGCACGGCGGCGCCGCGCCTGCTGTTAAGCACGCTGGTCGGCCTCGGCATTTCGCTGCCCATCATGCTGGCAGTGTGGTTTTCACCCTTGCTGGTGTTCTTCGACGACATCAAACCGGTGCCTGCCATGCTGCTCAGCCTGCGCGCTTGCACGCGGAACGCGCTGCCACTGCTGGTCTACTGTCTTGCGGTGCTGGGACCGCTCTTTGTCATGCTGCAGCTCGGCATGGCGCTGACGCGCCAGCCTGACATCGGAGTCTGGCTATTGGCCCCCGTGCTCGTGCCGGCGCTTTACGCGAGCTACATGGACGTCTTCGTGCGGGAGCCGGAGCAAGTCGCTTGACCGGGCGTCAGGCCGCGCTCAGCTTCGCATACTCGAGCGCCAGCCACTTCGTCCCATTGCGGTGGAAGTTCACCTGCACGCGCGCATCATTGCCGCGGCCTTCCGCGTTGACGATGACACCGGCGCCGAACTTCGGATGCGTCACGTTCTGGCCTATGCGCCACGGCGAAGACTGGTCGGGTGGGCTGATTTCATGCTCGACGATTGCATAGCCGCCGCGCATTGCGCGCGCCGCCGGCGCATGCGCTCGTGCGTTCGCATATGCGCCCGCACGATTGATGCGCTTTAGCAGCCCTTCCGGAATTTCATTGAAAAAGCTCGACG
>JBDSSV010000217.1:0-5170 GCA_039928535.1 Burkholderiales bacterium | reverse complement strand
GGTTGCAACCGCGAGACATCCCCCCCGCCACGGGTGACCGCCCAACCGGACACCATCACCCCGGCGCCCGTGCGACCCGGCGACCCAACGACGCCGGCTGTGCCCGGGCCGAATACAAATCAGCCGCCGATGCCAGAGGCAGTGCCGAAGCGGTGACAATTTATAAGTGACTTCGCGTCGATCTGCGCGACAGGCACCGACCATCAAATTTGAATGTAGGACTGCAACTGACTGCCGCGGTCGTTAGTTGCCGGCATCGTGTAGTTATGCGTGCGAAAAAGAAAAAAATGGCAGTGCTCGAACTGCAGTATTGCAAGCGATAATCCGATGGTACGGGATGCCGTACCTGGTGGATCCGCGAACTCGCTTTGACGCGATCGTTCGACATGCACGGACGCGCCAGCTGTCCTAACTTCAGGGCGCGCTGGCTGCGTAGTGTCGACGGCGCGACGTTGCTAGCCCCGCCAGCTATGGTTCGCTCTTAGATTGCCCGGCTTTTTTTCGCGGTGCCGGTTTTTGATCGGCCAGTCGTGATCGATAAATTCGACGTCGCCATCTCTCGGGACCTGCACGTGGGTGTAAAGGTTGACGTAGGCGATCAGCGATCGAAACACTTCTTCAAACGCAATGTCTCGGACTTCCTCCCGATCCGTATGCTCGGACAGGCAAGCACAGTGTGAACGTGCCCGGGCAGTGTCTGCTCCCGTCTGATGGAATTCTCGTGGCTCCGTGTCAACAATAGAACTTCCTTATCCACAGCACCCGGGCTGCTCCTGAATCGGCGGGCACTTCACCGAACCGAATGAACAGTAAACGCAGCAATCGCCGGGGTTGGGGCGCAATAGTGTCTTGCAATTACTGCACTCGTAGTAATACTGGCAGGCATCCACTGGCATTGTTTCCTGTTTGGAAAATCCGCAGTGCGGACAGGTCAATGTGGATTCGAGAATAACAACCGGCATGGTCTGATCCGTTTCTGTTGGTGAACGCCTCGACTCCAACGTCTCAGCGCGCAGTGCTCGCCTCGACCAGGGCCGACAACGCCTTGCTCAGAGGACCCACAGCGGGACATTGCGGCACGCCATGGCGCTGCGCCAGCCAGGCAGGGTCGTTATAGCCAAGCCAGACCTGGCCCTGAGCGTCCTCCCAAACCAGCGCCTTCAAAGGCAGATCAATGCCTGCCGACTGCGCGCATTCCATGAATGGCGTGCCGCCCTGAGGGTTGCCGAATATAAGCACTTCGGTGGGGCGAAGCGATTTGCCGATCTTTGCCGCGCCTGCCGCATGGTCGATGCGAGCGAAGACGTTCAAGCCACGCTGTTTGGCGTTCTCCTCGAACCGATTCATCGTCTCTTTTGCCGCGTACGGGCTTTTGATGGCAATGAGTCCATCCGCACCCAAGGCAGCAGACGACGCTGAGAGCAACAGTAAAACCAAAGACAGCAACTTGTTCATGTGTAATTGCCTTTTCAATTTAAGTCTGGCGAGGAAAATCATGCTGTGATGTAGAAACAATAAGTTGATTGCCAGGATCAGCTTGGCTACTGATTCGTCGTTTCCATGCGCAGGTCACTTGGTGATGAGCGCCGGAATCTCGGCCAGCGATTTGATTTCGTAATCGGGTTTGCCGGGAAGTCGCTCCGGCCGCTGCCCGTAGCGATTGCACCAGGCGACGCGAAAACCGAATGCCGATGCCGCATAGGCGTCCCATGCATTTGACGAGAGAAAAAGAATTTCCTTGGCGTCGACGGCGAGACGATCGACCGCAAGCTGATACACCTTGGGATGCGGCTTGTAGACTCCGACTTCCTCGACGGAAAGGACTGCATCCAGAAGGCTGCCGATCTTCGCGTTGCCGACGACGGCCTCAAGCATCGCGGGCGCACCATTTGACAGAATGGCGGTCTTGAGGCCCAGCGCTTTCAGGCGGCTTAACGTGTCTGGCACTTCCGGAAACGCGTCCAGTGTCAGATAGAGGTTCATCAGCCTCTCGCGCAGCGCGCGGTCGTCGATTCCCAGCGTCTCGAGCGCAAAATCCAGCGCATCGCCCGTGACGCGCCAGAATTCAACGTGGCGGTTTTGAGTCGCGCGCAACCACGTGTACTGAAGCTGCTTGTCGCGCCAGAGCGTCACCAGGCGGTCGAACTTGTCCCCCAGCACATCGCGGCAACGCGCGGCGGCCGAGGCATAGTCAAAAAGCGTTCCGTACGCATCGAACACGCATGCGCGGATGCCGGTCAGCGGAAGATGTGACATTATTCAGTGCCCTCCAGAAAAAACTGTTGATGACCCGCAGCGCAACTGACGAGCGCGGCAATCGCCCTATTCTCAGCACCTCGTCTACTTATGAAGCACGCTACCAACGCAACGTCCACGGTGCAATCACGGCACCCATTGCCGCGGGGATCGCCATGCCGAGCACGTACCAAATGCCCAGGAAAGGCGCGCCCATTTCGGGACAATGCAGGGCGTAAATGAGCGCACCTCCCGCGCCCGCCAGCAACCCGGCGGCTGCACCTGCCAAAGCGACGCGCGTCGGGGCCAAGCCCCGCATTGCCCATATCAGCGCGCCAAACAACGGTACGGACAGGGCGGCGATGGTAAGCGGGCAGGACATCCAGGTATTGCCGAAAATCAGTTGTTGTCGCTCCGCAGGCGCAGCATTGATCAGGACCATCGCGGATATTAACCATACCGCGATTACCGGTGCGGCAACGGCTAACGGTGCGCGGCCGAGTCGCCCCCCCGGACGCGAGAGCCGAACGGTTGCCAGCAATGCACCCATCAGCAACACAGAAGGAAACGCGAGCTTTAGCCAAAACATTGGAAAGTGCACAGCTTCGGCGCTATCCGCACGAACGCCAAGCAAGATCACCATCAAGAGCATCGTAAAGGACAGACCCCATCCCAGCGCAAGCAAATAGCGGCGCTGCCAAGCATGCGGCTCCACAGCAGCACCACTGGCCAAAATCGTTATCAGGTCGTCTGTTTTCATCTTTCACCCCGTATCATCGCCGCGAGCGCCTTTAGCCCACGGTGCACACCCACCTTGACGGCCGCTTCCGACATTCCGCTCAACCGCGCCGCTTCGACCACCGACCTGCCCTCCAGCTTCATGTGGACAATCGGCAGCCGATGGCGGTCCGGCAATTTCTCCAAGAGCTTCGCGAGGTCCCGCCGTGCGTCAGCCGGCTCCGTATCAGAAGCAGCAAACACCGCTGCCTCATCGTCCAGTGGATCGTTAAGCGCTTCACGCCCCGCTCGCCGGCGCAGCAAATCGATCAGCTTGTAACGGGCAATTGCATGCATCCAAGCAGTCAGCGGCTGGCCGGCATCGTAAGTATGCCGCTGGTTGTGAACAGCCAATAACGTTTCCTGCACGAGGTCCTCAACTTCATCCGGCAATCGGGTGAGCCGTCCCCTGAGGAAAGCGCGCAAATGCGCACTCAACTCCTTCAGGAAAACATGGTAGGCCGTCGCGTCTCCGGCAAGCCCCTGCACCAGCAGGCTCTTGAGGCGGTCTTCGCTTACGCTCACGCGGCTTACACTCCTTATTCGTTATTGGTTGGCATCAGGTTACAGCGAGCTGAAAAATTTCAGCCGGGACGAATTTTGCATGACCCTGTAACCATTAGCCAGTCCGCTGCGAACTATCAACAGACCGCGCTCGCCGCACCAACATGGATTACGGAGCGCGGCAAATCTCAACCCTTTAAGGATATACAACATGAATACCCGAAGCATTGCTTTGACCGCATTTACCCTTGCAGCACTCACCGCCGGCGCCGCACAAGCCGCCGACGACATGAAAAAAGACGGCGCCATGGCCAATATGGAGAAGTGCTTTGGCGTTTCAATGGCCGGCAAAAACGACTGTGCCGCCGGTCCCGGTACTACCTGTGCCGGCACTTCGAAAGTCGACTACCAGGGCAATTCCTTCAAAATGGTTGCCAAGGGTACGTGCACCACTATTAAAACGCCAAAAGGTACCGGCTCACACACTGCGATCAAGAGCTAAGACCGTCAAGTAAATTCACCTCGCAATCATGACCACAGTCCTCTCCGCCGGGCTCGGCTTGAAGCCGCAGTATTACGAAGCGGCGCTCGCGTGCGATGCGGACGGGCTGTGGTTCGAGGTTCACCCTGAAAACTATATGGTCGCCGGCGGTCCGCGCCTCGCCTGGCTCGAAGCGATCAGGGCGCGACACCCGATTTCATTGCACGGTGTCGCGCTTTCGCTTGCTGCCGACGCAGAACCCGACCCAGCGCATCTTGCACGACTGTACGAACTTACACGCCGTATCGAGCCAGCGTTGGTCTCCGAGCACCTTGCGTGGTCAACATGGCGCGGCGTCTATCACCCGGACTTGTTGCCATTCCCGCGGACCGCAGCCGCACTCGCAAGAATCGCTGACAACGTGTCACGCACTCAGGATACTTTGCAACGGCGCATCGCCATCGAGAACCCGTCGCACTATCTGCAATTCGAAAACCACGCCTGGGACGAAATCGATTTTCTCTCGGAACTCGTGCGGCGCACCGGCTGCGGCCTGTTGCTCGATGTGAACAACGTATATGTCAGTGCGCGCAATCTCGGCTATTCGCCCGCAGCTTATCTTGACGCATTTCCCGGCGACGCGATAATGGAAATTCACTTGGCCGGCCATACGCCAGACCCGACGCTCGGAGACAAACTTCTGGTCGACACGCACGACGCACCGGTCGCACCCGCCGTGTGGGCGCTATACGAGCGGCTGATCACGCGCGTTGGCGCCCTCCCGACTCTGATCGAGCGCGACGATAACTTACCGGACTTTGCCATGCTATACGCTGAACGCGAGCGAGCCGCCACCGTGCTCCGTGCGCCACTGGCAAACGCGGCGTAATGCCGGGCATACGGAATGAATAATACCGTGCCCGTTACGCTCTCCCGGTTTCAGGACGCCTTCGAGTACGCGCTACTGGCTCCCGATGCCGGGCCGGACGTGGAGGTCGCCGCGTTGACTGCACAACCTGCGTTCGCCGTTTATCGCAATACGGTAATGAAAGGCTGCATCGACGCGCTGCAGGCCAATTATCCCGCGGTGACGCGGCTGGTCGGTGACGAGTGGTTGCGTGCGGCGGCATCGGTTTACGTGCGCCAGTCGCCCCCGACGGATTCCCAAATGAT